>DATNRD010000050.1:0-11195 GCA_036703665.1 Candidatus Obscuribacterales bacterium | reverse complement strand
CGCTACCGCTGTGAGTGCCGCCGCCACCGCCGCCGCCGAAGGCACGTATGAAGCCGGTGCTTATGGCGGCGTTCGAACCAATCGCTACGTCTCCGCCCGCGCCGCCTGCTTGGCCGTTTAAGCTGCCGTTGGTACCGCCGTTGCCACCCGCCCCTGCCGTGAGGATGTTGCCGGTGAATATAAGAGCGCTGTTATTGTCGGTGCCGCTCACAATAAAGGGTGCCGGGTTAGGGTCGGGTACGCCGTTGGTGATGGAAAATTGCGGCGAAATAATGGGGGCAGCAAAGATAGCGACGTTCCCACCGTTTTTGTCGCCACTTGTCCCGGATGTCGTGATGTTCCCGGTGACTATCCCAATGCCTGATGTCGCACCGGCAACGATAGCGACCCTACCCCGGTTTGTACTGATGTCGCCCACTCGAATCGTTCCGGGCGGCAGGAGGGAGCCTGCGCCACTGCCCGGATAAGCAACAATCGTAACCAGCCCGCCGTCCGTCATGATGCCGCCGGGGACTTGAACGGAGCCGCCCGTGGACGAGCCGCCCTGGATGGTGATGGTCGTGGTAGTGTCGCTGCCTGACTGTTGGTTTTGAATCGCGGGTGGGGGGGTGAAATTTGCTCCGGCGATAAGAAGAACGTCGCCCGGCTGTCCACTTCCTGGTGCCGTTTGGATGCGCTGGCTAGGCGAGCCAATGACTACATCCTGGCTGGCGACTACGGCAAGGTTGGCATTTACCTGGAAGCTGTTGGTATTGGTGAGTATTACCGAACCACCAGTGTTATAGAAAGTCGGGTCCCCTGTGATATTGAGAGAGCCCAGGTTCAGGTTAGGGGCGGATACAAGCAGGTTGGCGCAACCGGCATCAATGTTGACGACGCCGCTGACGTTATTGGCGTTCAAAGACACCTTGCCTGCCCCGGCGTTAAGGTTGAGTTCGCGCGACAGCCAGTCCCCGCCTGTGAGGTTGAGGTCGGCGCTGGCGCCGGCTGACACCGGGCTCAAGTCGATCGCTCCGTTGAGCGCCTGCATGATGCCGCCGGTGTTGGTCACCGTCAGGTTAGCTGCCACCTGCGAGGCGACGAGCTGGGTAAGCTGGGAGTTGATGTTAATGTTGCCTGCCAGCGCACTAATCGTTCCGGAATTGACGATGTTGCCGATGGCCGAGCTCAAGTTGACGTTTTGTGCGGCCGAAATTGTTGCCTGGTTAACAATCGCGCCGCCGGCGGTCATGGTGAGGTTGCCGGCGCTCGCTATGGTCCCGGCATTGATGATGTCGTGGACTGCGGTCAGATCGAGATTGAGATTGGAAACCACGCTATTGAAGCCGGCCAGTCCACCCGCGGGCAATACCGAGCTTAGGACAGCGCCGCCCTTGTTAAAAATGTTGGCTGCGGTGAGGCTAGCCGTGTCCACGCCGGCAACCGACGAGCCGAAATACACCGTTCCTTTGTTGGTGAAGTCGCCAGGCAGCACGAGATTTGCCAGGTTGCCCACGTCGATTAGTGCGGTTGCCCCCCGACGAACGGTCAGATGCTCGACTGCTTGCAGCGACGCGGCATCGATGAGATGTGTGCCCTCGTCTATGACGCGAACATTACTGGGCTGGTCATGATCTGCTTCCGGAGGAGCACTCGTGTATTCCTGGCCGAGTGCGCGAATGGGAACCGACGAAAATACCAGAAGGCAGCACACAAAGGCTGCCAACAGGCGGCTCTGGTAAAGCATAACTCCCCCACGGATGGCTTGTTCCTCGAATCAATGCAGCGAGGAGACCATTCGTGCTTCACCTCAGCCGCAAAAAGCTTACAAACTAACGCAAGACACCTGCAGGTGCCCGGCCGTATCGATCATTAGTCGGAGCGCTAACCTGATTGTAACTCCATTTCTACATGCGTCAATCACCCTCCGGGGGATGCACAGCGTCTCCGGTTTAGAAACGCCGGGAGGCACGGAAGCGTGAGGCTTTATGCAGCCAGCACTGACTTGAACGTGTGTAGCCGACCAAAGCGAAATTCGCTGACGAAAGGATAGGTGGCGGTCCGGAGGTAGCACATCGGCCAGGTATCGCCGAGCGCACGGCACCGCCGACGCCACCGTTGCCCGTCTTGCTGGACAGGTTAAGCTTCAGCTTTTGCTGCGAGGATATGTTTCCGGATGCGATGATTGCCACATCCAACCCGTTGGAACTGATGACCGGGTCTTTGGAAAGAACCACATCACCATCAGTGTTGACGATCGTGCCGCCACCAGTCCGTATCTGGCTGCAATCGGGACTGACGATAAGCGCGAATGCACCACCATTCAGCGCGTTGGGATCGACCACGGTGCACGCGTTCACTGTCACACTTCCCGAGACGTCGACATTACCGCCGGGGGCGACGCTGACGATTCCGTTTATGGTATTGCACTTAACGGCGGCGAGCACCGCCGGCCAGCGTAGAAACAGGCCGCCGGCTGGGCGACACAGTGGCGGCGGCGGGCGCGTTCCTGGTGGACTGTCCCGCTTTGGGGCTCGCGGAGAGGTCATTCATAAAGTCGTCCGAAAGCGCCGCCCCTTCATCGAGCAAGACTTCTACTTCCGTCTTAACTTTTCGCAAACCGGTCGGAACCGTAAACATCGCTGCGGCGACCGGTGCGCGGTCGATTTTGAGCGTGTCCAGCACTGTTACGGGTCTGGCCCCCTCTTCGAGCCGGACGATGCGGACCGGAATGCCGACCGAGTCTGGCACATCGATAAAGTTGGCAATCGTCTTGACCACGAAAGGGGGTACGCCTAAACCCGGTGCCGCCCACAGTTCGTCTGTTGCGCGGGTGCTGCCATCCTTGCTCTTGCTCAGCAGGTGATATTGCTGGGTGGCAACTCCGGAGATTTTTTCCTTTCCCTTGCCGGGCTTCAGCAGCCTCCCCTCCGTCATGGCAAAGTAGCCGGCGAAGGACTTCTTCCACTGGCTGATCGGCATCTCCACGAAGGTTTTATTCTTGGTGCTGTAGGCTACCACAGTGGCTTCTTTCGGTTTCAGTATGAAGGTAGCCACGCTTGTCTGCAGCACGGCGCCGGTGCCGGACACGTAGAGCGTCTGCTTGCCCAGATAAGAGCCGTCCTGATGAAATACCCATCCGGATGGTGCGGCGCTGGCAGTCGGCTCTGAGACGAACCACGCCGTCACTAGCGCCGCCAAGAATACGAAAGCCTTCATTTGCCTGTCTGCATGTCACTTGCGCACGGGGATTGCGGTTACAACATGCCCAGCGGATCGCCGGCGTAAACCGGTAGGAGTGTTCCGCGGTATATTTGGAAATGGTCGTTGTTGGCAACCCCGGGGTGGGGCACTACAGAATTCCTCCGGATCAGGCCGAAATGCAGGTCGAGATTGTTGAACCCCGAAGAACCTGGACGATCGCCTGTTGAAGTCTTTACCAAACAAGATCAACTTGTTGGGGAGATATTTGCCGACCGGTACGAAATTATCTCTCTCATCGGCACCGGCGGTATGAGCGTTGTCTACAAGGCAAGACACACGCTGATGAAAAACTTCGTGGCGGTCAAGATGCTGCTGCCGCACATGCTGTTGAGCCCAACCAATGTAAAGCGGTTTCAACAGGAAGCGCAGGCAGCCAGTGCCTTGAGCCACCCCAACTTGATTACCGTGCATGACCTCGGCGTCACACCTGAGGGAGTCCCTTACATCGTAATGGAGTACATAGAGGGTTGTGGATTATCAGACATCATCAAGAAGGAAGGGCGGCTCCAGCCGGCTCGCTGCCTCGACATATTGATCGATGTCTGCGACGCTCTGTCCGTGGCGCACGAGAAGGGAATCATTCACCGAGATCTCAAACCGAGCAATATCATGATCGCGGTGTCCGGCGACGGCAGGGAGCAGGTCAAGATCGTCGATTTCGGAATTGCTAAGCTGTTGCCCACGGAAGGGGAGGAGGCGCAGCAACTCACCCAGACCGGCGAACTGTTCGGCAGTCCTTTGTACATGAGCCCGGAGCAGTGTCTGTCCAGGCCGTTAGATGCACGTTCGGACGTGTATTCGCTGGGCTGCGTGATGTATGAGGCGCTCACCGGCAGCCCCCCGCTGGCTGGTGGAAGCATCATGGAAACGATGTACAAGCACATGCATGATCTGCCTCCCGGGCTCGGCACGGCGGTGCCGGAGGCGTCTTTGCGCGAGCAGCTCGAGGTCGTTGTCTTCAAGGCCATGGCCAAAGAGCCGGAACAGCGTTTCCAGACCATGCGCGAGTTCAAAGCCGCTCTCGAGCGAGTCCGCGCCGGCACGAGCCGGGGGCTCCTGGCTCGAGTCAGATCCTTCTGGGAGGTATCCAGGCTCAGGCGGGTGCCGAGAAGGGCGCGCCCGACCCTAATCATTGCGCTGGTTGCGCTGGTGGCCCTCCTGGGAGTGATAGCGGCATGGGCGCTCAACACGCTGTTCGGCTCGCCCGCCGAGAAGAAATTTGTGCCGATGTCCCTTACGAGAATCGAGGAGCCTGCGCCGCCGTTGCCGGCAGACCACGTGCGCATGGAAAAATTGGTGCAGCTGATCCTCAACCTCGCTCGCAGCAAGGATGCGGCTGAACCCCTGATACCCAGGTTGACGCGATTCGGGCAGTACTACAAGCGGTATCACAAGTGGGCCAGTGCAGCCGTGTGCTTCGAGAGCGCATTGAGGATTGGCAGAGCCATCGGTTCGACTGACAATATCGACTATTACAACACGGAGATCGATCTGGCCGATTGCTATTACGAGCTGAAGCGGTACAGCGATGCCGAGCCGCTCTACCGCGAGGCAGTTGACAGGCTCGACCGTGTTACCGGTGAAGAAGACATATGGGAACCTGCAGCCAAGCTGGGCGACATCTATCTTCGCCGCGGCGCCCTTGCCGAGGCCGAGCGCCGGCTCGCCTGGTCGGTTCGCGTTCAGCGGCGGGGGCATTCCCAGGGGGCGGGTTTGGACAAGTCACCCGGCTTCGCCCTCACACTGAGCAGGCTTGCCGATGCGTACCGGCTCCAGGGCAAGCGCGACCGGGCCGGGGAGACGTATTCAAGCGCCATTGAAGCATGGAAACAGATCGAGGGCGAGTCTGCTCAGAAAAATCTGGCTATATGCCTCTATCACCTGGCTGACCTGCAACGTCTGGAAGGCAAGCTCGATCAGTCTGCTCACAACTTGAAGCAAGCGGTCCGTGTGGCGCAGGCGGCTTACGGATCGGAAGATCCGTACGTGGCTAACATGCTCTACAAGTATGCAGACGTGCTCTGGGCACGCCATGACTGGATCCAGGGCATGGAGGCGTGGATGAGGGCAAACACTATCTGGAGCAAAGCCTCGTCGTTGTGAGAAGCCGTGGCTCCGACACCACCCTGGGAGCGCCGGCTTCCAGAGGTTGCTGCCGAGTTAGTAAACGGACGACCGCTCCAAAGCAGCCTTGCATACGGGCGGGGATAAACCCAGCCCGTACGACAGCCAGATGAGATCGGAAGAATCATCTTCCAGCCGGCAGGATGCCGGCGCTCCCAGGAAGGATTGAGCGACCACCGCGGCGCCTGTTCCTCAATGGGTGCCGCGCGCCACTCCGAAAATCGATAATCCGTCAATACGCCCAGCGAAGGAGGGCGGCGCCGGCGCTGAAGCCGGCTCCCACTGTGGCAAGCAGAACCAGGTCCCCTTTTTTGAGCATCTTTCGATCCAGGGCTGTTTGCATGGCCAGCGGCAGAGTGCCGGCCGTCGTGTTGCCGTACTCCTCGATGTTAATGACGATGCGCTCCGGCGGCATGCCCAGGCGTTCGGCAGCAGCATCGATGATTCGCTTGTTGGCCTGGTGCGGGATGAAGACGTCTACATCCTCTCCTGTCAATCCGTTGCGCTCCAGGAGCCTCAGGCATAGCTCCGCCATTTTTCGCGTGGCGTGCTTGAACACCGCCTTGCCGTCCTGGTGAACATAGTGCATTCTCTTGTCCACGGTTTCGTGCGATGCCGGGTTTCTGCTCCCACCGGCAGGAATGCACAAATAGGGGCCGCCTGATCCGTCGACCTCATGCAGAAAGTCGATCAACCCCCCTTCGCCTTCCTCGGCTGGCTGGAGCAGTGTGGCTCCGCCTCCGTCACCGAATATGATGCAGGTGGTGCGATCCGTATAGTCGATAATCGACGACATGACCTCCGCGCCGATGACCAGCACGTTGTTGTGTGCACCGGTGGCTATGAACTGGGCGCCTGTCACAAGAGCATACAGGAAGCCGGAACAGGCGATGGAGATATCGAATCCCCAGGCGTTGCTCGCTCCAAGATTGTCCTGCACGAGACAGGCGGTGGCAGGCAGCTGCATGTCCGGCGTGATGGTGGCGACGATGATCAGCTCGAGGTCATCCGGTCTCAAGCCTGCACGCGCGAGCGCCTGGCGGGCAGCCTGCGTCGCCAGATCAGATGTAGCGATGCCTTTGTCGACGATGTGTCGTTTGCGAATGCCGGTACGCTCCACGATCCACTGATCTGATGTCTCGACCATGCGTTCGAGATCGTGGTTGGTGAGAACGCCCTCCGGCACCGCCGTGCCGACGGAGCTCACCTTCACTGATCGGACTGTTTTCAGCATGTCGGGGGAAAGAGGTTAAGCCCGGGTCTGATTCGAGCTATTCAGGATACTATAGACCGCCGGGCGGGGCCCCGATCTAGCTTGCTCTCTTAACAAATCCCGGCCACGCTCAATCCTCGTTTCTATCGGGCTGCTCCGCCAATGCGGTCAGAGCCCAGTGCGCTCCCGCAGGCGGCATCGTCACGAATGGGAGGCAGGGGCGTGATCCACCCGCTCGCGCCGCCGATTCTAGCGGGGCATCCGGGCGGCCTTTCTTCTCTGGATGGCTGCTTGCAGGGCGAGCTTGATATCTTCATCGCCAGGGAATAGTTGTAAGGCGGTGGTCAGCTCGGCTATTGCCTCATCGGTCTCGTTGGTTTGCGAAAGAGCCATGGCAAGGCTCCGGCGAAGATAACGGTTTTGCGGGTTCAACTTGAGCGCTTGCTTGTATGCCAGCACTGCCTGCACGGCGTCGCCCTGCCGCGTATAGATGAAGCCGAGATTGGCGTGCGCGTCAGGATCATTTGGTGCCAGGGCGATCGATGCCCGAGCCACCTTGACCGCCTCGTCGTACTTTTCCCTGTAGGCCAACGCCCAGGACAGTCCTATCTGCGCATCGGCGTAGCGGGGCTCGAGCTTCACGGCTTGCCGGAACTCCCGCTCTGCCTCGTCCCAGCGCCCGAGCTTGCCCAGTGATTGCCCGAACCGGAAATGCACGTACGGCTCGCGCGGCGCCAGCGCGACTGCCTTTTCGTACTCGCTGAGCGCCCTTGCCACTTTCCCCAGCGAGAGATAGCACTGACCCATGATTGTATGCGGCTGAGGAATGGCGGGATCGAGCCGTGCCGCCTTGCGGCATTCCTCCGAGGCCAGCACGGGCAATCCTCTCATTCGATAGCATTCACCCAGAAAGGCATGTGCCAGCGCATTGGCAGGATCTATCTTGATGGTTTCCTTGTATTGGCTCTCAGCCTTTTTGTATTGATGCCGTAACCGCAGCGACTGGCCCAACCAGAAGTGTGCCTCGGCGCACTGTGGGGCAAGCGAGACTGCCTGCTCGAGTTGCCTTCCTGCTGCTTCGAAGTCTGATATGGCAAAAAGCACACGCCCAAGCATAAGGTGCGCTCTGTAGTCAGTGGCATCGATTTCGAGGGCTGACTGGTACTCGAGCAAAGCGTTGGTGTAATCCTTTCGCTCAAAAAAGATGTCACCAGCTTTTATATGCTTGCTTGCTCGCTCCGCCGGACCAGCCGATGGAAGGGGCTCGGTCGTTCCCCGATCGTTTTCGGTATCGCCAGCAGGCAGATACGCAGACTCGAGTGAGGCAGCAAGTATCTCCCCTGCGAAGTTCGGGCCGATGCATGAGGCGGCAATCATAAAGACCACTGCCGAACGTGTTACAGACCTACCCATCGGCACTGAACCGCCACGGACCTCGCTTCAAATCCTCCTTCCGCGGAATCCTGCGCAGTCCGAGTCTTTGTAGCTGGACGCAAAGCTTGTTGAAGGTGAAGAAGGTGTGCGTAGTGCCATCGTCCAGAGCCAGTTTCCAGACCCTGCGACCGTTCTCCGTTTCCTCGCGGGCTTCGCCCGACCTTGCCAACCGATTCGCTCCCGGTGCGGCCGAACCCTGGGAAGCTGCGGCAAGCGACTCTGCCTCGGGCGCGTAGCGGTAGCGTTTAAGGCTGAGCGAGCGTTGAGCCACGCGGTTCCAGAAGCTCTCGTTGAACTCTTCGGAGAAGCGGTGCAGCAGCTCTTTCATGCGCTCTACTTTTCGCGCCAGAACTTCATCTTCCCTGGCGCGAGCCTCAAGCTCCGCATAGTTGACCATAAGGTGCGCGTATATCTCCGCCTTGTCCTCGTAGACCGCGGTCATGGAGTGCGTGGACAGAAATCCCACCGCGTCGGACGGAGCGTTATAGAGCACATGATGGTCGTCGCTTGCCTTGTAGCCGGCTGAGTTGAGTTGGTGCCAACCCGGGTCGACGTACTTCAACAGGTCGTCGTGGTAGTCGATGGCGTGGAAGAGCTCATGGTGAAAGGTGCGGCGAGCGTACTCATAGTCTCGCGACACTGAATCCGCGTTGATGTAGATAGTATCGATGACGAAGAGCCCCATCTCCGCCAGCCCGGCTACTTCCCGATGATAGGCTTTCAGGTTGGAGCAGATAACGATGCGTTCGAGCTTGCTCTTCCTTATGATTTCAACGGGATACACCTCCAACTCCCTGGACAACAAGCCGGCGCAGATGCGCACTTGTGCCTGGCTGGGTCGGGAATACGCAACCGGTGTGCTGAATTCTGCATGGTCTGTGACGATTTCGACAGCGAACTTCTTGCCCAAGTGCGCCAGCGTGAGATTGTCAGTCCCGCCCGGGCGGTCTTTGTACACGCCCAGGAGGCGGTCGAGCGTGCGCTCTACGGCAATTTCGATATCTTTGAGAGCCATGCTGTCAGTTCGCCAGAGCTGAAGCGACCACGAAGAGTCTATGGCGTTTATTCCCAATCCGCAAGCGCGCGCCGCGTGGACCCGGTCGCCGAATTTTGATTAGCGTGCATCCGTTTTAAGAAGCGTCGTGGTCGACGCGTGCATCCCTTTTAGGAAGCGCCAGTGTCGACGCGCCCGGAGGCAGTCAGGTCCTCATGTGAGATCCAGAGGTTGAGCTTTTCCTTGAGCTGCTCGATGGTGAACGGCTTGCTGAGGTAGTCATCCATGCCGGCATTGAGGCAGCGCTCGCGGTCGCCGACCATTGCGCCTGCGGTCATGGCGATTATCGGCGTGTGGCGTCCGGAAGCGGCCTCCAGCTCGCGAATGGCTCTGGTGGCGGCGAATCCGTCCATTTCGGGCATATGGCAGTCCATGAGAATGAGGTCGAAGGCCATGGCGCTTACCGCTTCCACCGCCGCGCGTCCATTGGAAACAGCATGGCTCTGCAGTCCCAGGTTGACGAGCTGCTTGATTGCCAGCATCTGTATGACGGGGCTGTCCTCGACGATCAGGATGAGCTTACCTTGCCATACCGACCCGGGCCGTCGCTGCTGCACCGCCGGTCTGGCCGGAGCCGGTTTCGGCTCCGGCTCTGCGATGACGAACGGGAGCCGGAACCAGAAAACCGAGCCCTCGCCCTTCTTGCTTTCAACGCCGATGTCGCCTCCCATCATGTTGACGAAACGCTTGCATATGGTAAGCCCGAGTCCGGTGCCGCCGTACTTGCGCGTGTTGGAGCTGTCCACCTGGGAAAATGGCAAGAACAAGAAGCGCTTCTCATCCTGCGAGATTCCGATGCCTGTGTCGGCCACGCTGAAGCGGACCGTGACGCGTTGCTCCTGGCGCGATTCGACGACGGCTTTGACGCTGACTTCGCCGCGTTCGGTGAACTTGATGCTGTTGCCGATAAGGTTCAGCAACACCTGGCGCACGCGGGTCGGGTCTCCCAGGACGAACTGCGGGATGCCCTGATCGACGGATGTTGTAAGGCGCAGGCCCTTCTTGTTGGCCGACTCGGAAAGCAACCGCGAGACATCCTGGATGAGGAAGATGAGATTGAACGGAACTGTCTCGAGACTGGCCTTGCCGGCTTCTATCTTGGACAGGTCGAGTATGTCGTTGACTAAGTTGAGCAGCGCCTGCGCCGATTCGCCGGCCGTTTTTGCCAGCTCCCCTTGCTCCGGTGTGAGGCTCGTGCCCTGCAGCAGCTCGATAAAACCCAGCAGTCCGGTCAGCGGCGTCCTCAACTCATGACTGACTGTTGCTATAAAGGCCGATTTCAAGTTGGATGCCTCGAGAGCCTGATCGCGCGCAATCTGCAGTTGTCTGTTGAGCTGCTCGAGTTCCTTCGTCCGCTCCTGGATCTCCTGTGCCCGGAGGTACACCTCGGCTTCCATTTTCTCGGCCCGCTCACGCAGCTCCTCGGTGACGCGCGTCTGTTCCTGCCCGCGCTGCTTGAGTCTGACGAACTCCGTCACATCCTCCACGCGATGAATGATGTATTTGAGCTCACCATTCCGGCCGAGCACCGGTGAGTTAACAGGACTCCAGTAGCGTTCCTCGAAGCCACCGCCCTCGGATTCCGGGCGGCGTATGTCATATTTCTGCACGGCCATGGTGTGGCTCGACCGTTGGGTCAGAACATGGTTCAGGGAGGCGCTCAGGTTCCGCACGCCGGTGGCCGACGGGTCGGCCGGGTTATCCGGGAAAACGTCGAAGATGTGCCGGCCCAGTATCTCCTCACGCCGGGTCATGGTGGCGGACAGGTACGCGTCGCTCGCTGCTGCAATCGTCAGATCGGGCTTGAGCACCAGATACAAGCCCGGCGCTGCCTCGAAGAGCGCTCGAAAGTCAATCTCGTCGTTTTGGCCCCTTGGCTCAGCCATTGTTCCGCACCAACAGCCGGCTAGATTTATTTTAAGCGGAAATGCCGCCGCTGGGGTTCCCTAACTTCCTACAGCGACTGGGTTTGCGGTCTTTCGGGCGAGCCGTTTAGCGCCCGGAGGCGGACCGGCTTGCCCTTTAGAGCGGGCGGCTAGAAGCAATGCTGTTCACTTTACGACGGATTGGGTTGGGAACCCTGGGAGTGCAGGCGGTTTCGTTCCAAGCGCCCCGTCGTGGCTCCCG
>DATNRD010000049.1:0-3701 GCA_036703665.1 Candidatus Obscuribacterales bacterium | reverse complement strand
GCCGATGAAGTCGGCACCGTTCAAGTCGAGCCTGTCCGCCAGCCGGCAGATTTCCCCTTTGGCGGAGGTGACGTCGAGGACAATCTGGCGTTTCGTGAGAAGCGGGGCAAGGTGACGGAGAAGCTCGATGTTCTTATCCGGCGATGCTGCCAGAATAACGAGCGCCGCCCTGGCAATACCGGCGTGTGGTTCCTGTGCCGCGACGTCGATGAGGCACTCGCTTACGGCGGGCTCGAGAACTTCGGTCCTGTCTATGCCCGTGATGGTGGTTTGGGGCATGGTCCTTTTGATCTGCCGAGCGAGCGCTCCGCCGATCAATCCAAGGCCGATAATCGCCACACGCGGGAAGTAGTTGCGGTGTGGCATACCGGTGAGGCGCTTTTGCTCTGAGCGAGCTCTGGCGGTGTCCTGGCTCGCTTTCGTCGGCTGCGCTTCCGGTCGCTGAAGGCTGCGGCTGTGCTCGATCACTGCTTCGTATATGCCTGCTATCGCCAGCGAAATCGTCGGGTCGCTGCTTGACGAGGCCACCTGCTCGAGGACCTGGCGTTCCCTCTGCCGGTCCTCTATGGGCAGGCCGAGCTCAGCCTTGATGCCGGACAACTGCCTGGCAAGCAAGAGGCGCTCAGCCAAAAGCCGCGATATGAGCCGGTCTAGCTCGTCGATTCTTGCTCGGGCGGCCAGCAGATCGCCACCCGAAAATGTGCCCTTGATCTCGTGCCGCCAACCGATCTCTTCCATGTCCTCACCTCCTGCGGGCGCTGCCGTGCTTGCGCGTTGTCTCTTGCGCGTGTCCGGCAAGCACGGTCAACTGCGGCTTGCTTCGCTGCGGCAGACGCCGGCCTACCGCTTCTGCAATCGGGCGCAGGCTTTCCACCAGCTCTGCCATATCCTCCAGAGACAGCGCCTGGCGAGCGTCGGACACCGATTTTTCCGGCTGCGGGTGGCATTCGATAATGAGGCCATCGGCGCCGCAGGCAACCGCCGCACGAGCCAGATCCGGAACCAGCTCTCGCTTGCCGGCAGCATGACTGGGGTCGACGATGACAGGCAGGTGGGTCATCTGCTTGAGCGCTACGACGGCTCCCAGATCCAGCACGTTGCGTGTGGTTGGATCGAAGCTTCTGATGCCCCTTTCGCACAGTATTACGTGAGGGTTGCCTTCGCTCATGATGTACTCGGCCGCCAGCAGCAGCTCCTCGAGAGTCGCGGAAAGACCCCGTTTGAGGAGCACCGGCTTGCCGGTGCGACCGACGGCCTTGAGCAGCTCGAAGTTCTGCATGTTGCGGCTGCCGATCTGCAGCATGTCGGCGGATGCGGCGACGGACTCCACCTGCTCCGGGGACATGACCTCGGTCACGACCGGCATTCCATGGCGCTCCTTTACCTTGCGCAAGATCTTCAGCCCCTCATCTCCCAGACCTTGAAAGGCGTAGGGAGAGGTGCGCGGCTTGTGCACTCCGCCCCGTAAGGCCTGCACCGGGCAGGCCGACAGCCTTATGGCTACCTCGTCCATCTGTTCCATGCTTTCCACGGAGCACGGCCCGCCGATGATCAACAGCTCCTTCCCGCCACAGGTGGCGTGCTCGGAGAGTCTGACCACGGTCTTGTGCCCGGCTGTCAATTTCTTTGCCAGTTTTGCGTCCAACACTTTTCTCTCCTTTTGTCTGTCTTAAACCAATCGCCCGGGTCCTTTTTATGGTCCCGGGCGATGCATCGAATGTACGTATGCAGCGACGCTACCCGGGTCTTCCCCTGGCGAAATAGAAGCCGTAAAACCATCCGAAAGCGCGCATTGTTTGGTTGGAACCTTGCCTTGTTGGTGCTTTGGAAAACGAAAACCGCAGAGTTTTTGCTCTGCGGTTCACCTGGAGGTACATGCGTGAAACTAACTCACCCCAGGTGAACCTCCATAAACCAAAAATAGTAGTTGCTGCTTCTCATCTTTACCGATAATGAAACTACCCGGAGCGCCGGGCGGTCCTACGATACTAGCCGAGCATTATCGGTCCGTCAAGCCAAATTTTGCGGATTGTTGTCCAGCAACAATTTTTGCCAATGTAATGCATGTAACGCGGCCGGCGGAACGACTAAACGCCGACGGCTGGTCGGGTACGAAGGGCGGTTTTGCTTTTATCGAGGATCGGCTGAGGTTGGCGGGGAATAAGCGAGGTAGAGGAGCGGTTCAATCGGAACTGCAGGAGGGTCTTATGCCCGAGACAGTGGCTTCCGGCTTCGAGATTCTCGATCATCCGGCCGATATGGGCTTTCGGGCGTGGGCGCCTACGCTCCCGGACCTGTTTGCCGAGTGCGCCCGCGCGCTCACCTGTGTGCTCGTGGACATTGACGCCGTACAACCCAGGGAGTCGATGGGCGTGGAGGTACTGGGCGATGATGTGGAGACTCTGCTGTTCAACTGGCTGGCTGAGGTTCTCTATCTTTTTGACGGAGAGCGGAAGCTCTTTTCGCAATTCTGGGTAGTGAGCCACAAAAGCAGCGAAGGTATGGAGTTTCTGCAAGCGGAACTAAGCGGCGAGGCTTACGATCGAGAAAGGCACCAGATAAAAACATATGTAAAGGCCGTTACCTTTCACCAGCTCAAGGTTGAGCACACCGACAAGGGCTACCGGGCCACCGTCTTCCTGGACATATAACCGGCTGGGAGCGGACAGGGCGCCGGATGCGACGGCAGCCCGTCGTCTCCTGCAACTGCCATAGAATAACAATTGGAGCGCTGGGTGGCTTTGATGGTTGTTTCGGCGGTGCTCGATTGGTTGAGGGCGTAGCCATGATTCAAACCAGCACGAAATGGGACGGTGTCCTGAAGAAAATCGACGATTACCGCTATGTGATCCCGCGCAGCTACAAGCCCGAGATGCGGGTTGACGCGGTTGTGTACAGCAGCCCTAAATTGCTCGAGCATGTCTGCCACGACCTTTCGCTCGAGCAAGCTGCCAATGTCGCCACCTTGCCTGGTATCGTCGACCATGCGCTGGCAATGGCTGACATGCACCAGGGGTACGGCTTTCCGATCGGCGGCGTGGCGGCGATGGACCTCGAGACCGGCGTTGTGTCTCCTGGTGGGGTGGGCTTCGACATAAACTGCGGCGTGCGGCTGCTTACCAGCCCGCTGAGAATCGAGCAAGTTCGCCCGTGCCTGGAGGAGCTCGTCGCTGAGTTGTATAAGAACGTGCCGGCTGGAACCGGCTCCGATGGAAAGATAACTCTTTCCATCAAGGAACTGGATCGCGTGCTGGCGCTGGGCTGCCAGTGGGCCGTCGAGCAGGGATACGCGACGCTCGGCGATCTCGACCACACGGAAGAGTACGGCAAGATGAAGGGTGCCGATCCCTCTGCCGTGAGCGATCGGGCCAAGAAACGAGGCCATACGCAGCTCGGCACCCTGGGATCCGGGAACCACTTCCTGGAGGTGCAGCAGGTCGAACAGATATTCGAGCCGGAGCTGGCCGGGGCGTTCGGCCTGTTTACGGGGCAGGTCTGCGTCATGATCCACTGCGGGTCGCGCGGGCTCGGGCACCAGGTGTGCACCGATTATGTGGCATCGATCAAGCCGCTTATGGCCACGTTTGGCATTACGGTGCCGGACAGGGAGCTGGTCTGCGCTCCCATACGGTCGGCGGAGGGGCAGCGCTATCTCAGTGCCATGGCTGCCGCCGCCAATTTCGCCTGGGCGAACCGCCAGT
>DATNRD010000048.1:0-3141 GCA_036703665.1 Candidatus Obscuribacterales bacterium | reverse complement strand
CACCTGGTGGCACGCCGAGTTTAAAGAGCCATCGCCTCAAAAACTCCAGACCCGACTCTTCGAGCGAGACGTTCTGCCTGGTTTGTCTTACTTTGAGGCCCAGCGTTCGCAAAAGTTGCTGAGCATACAGGTTGTCGCTTTCGCGCAGGGTCAGCTCAATGAGATCTTTCAACGGCTTCGACGAATGCTGCGCCAGGACAAGCGCTTCTTCACGAGGCGCGTATCGAGCCGGCTTTGCGCCGGTCTTCAGCCCTGATGCCCTGGCCGCCAGCCGCGCTACTGCCAGGTTGTACTCTTCCGGGTTGCCGACCATGATGGTGGCATTGGCGCCGAGTTCGGGCAGCGGTGAGCGGAAAAGGCGCGCCCGGTTGATGCGCGAATCGAAGCTAACCCATCCGGAAGTGACCCCGGACAAAAGCAGGGACTTCCACATGGCGTTGTCCAGGTGCTCGAACGGCTCGACCAGGACCGGCAGACCCTTGCCGGCATCCCTGAGGGTGGCCAGATTGCTGTCCAGCACCAGATTCGATGACACGGGCATCCAGTTTTGCCCCCAGTCCTCCACCAGCCAGGCCGGCGAGAAGTAATCGTATCCCCCCTCAACGCGCATCAAATGAAGGTTCCCGTCGATATGCCGGATGCCGTTCTTGTTAAGGGTCAGGAACATGCGCCGCAGGTCTTCGAGCGCCAGCGATGGATCTTGGGAGGGCTCCAGGACAAGGTCACCGGCCACCCTGTCCTTTCTTGCCGGCCCGTAAGCCAGGAGCCTCGTCTGGTAGCGAAAGTCGGCACCGAGCGTGTCCAGAGCGCAAGCGGTGGTGAAGATCTTTGCCACGGAGGCGGGAACGAAGCGCTTGTTGGCGTTGTAGTTGAAAAGCGTGCGACCGGAGGGCAAATCCATGATCTCCAGGCCGACCATCGAGTTCTTAAGCTCCGGACGCCGGAGCCAGTCCCTGACGAGCGCATCGAGCCGCTCGACGCGCTGCTTTTCGGCCGCTGGCTCGGTAACCGGCGACTCAGCGGCTGGAGCGGGCAGTAAAGCGACCCACGTGAACACGGCGCTTAAGATAAGGCTGGTATGCCGCCTGGACACGTTATGAATTCGAGTCCCCTACTGGATATGCAGCAGGTTCTTGATGCCGTAGCCGATCATGTTGGGGTTGGCTTTCAGGCGCCTTCTGCAGTAGGCAGCCGCGCTCTGGTCCTTTCCGAAGGGCAGGTAGAGGCGGACGAGAATGCCGCTGTTGATCAGCTCCTGAATGTACTCCCGTTCGCTTTCGCTGCGGCCATCGAGCCAACTTTCCAGGTAAGTCCCCGACACCAGCGACTGCTGCAGTTTTCTGCGCGGCACACCCAGCAGGAACTGCGTCTCGAATCGCGAAGCCGGGAGGCGCTGCGGGATAGCCACCCGCTCGATAAAGTGCTCCAGACACAGCGCGTCGTGCGTGGCTAGCTCTACGTAAGTGCCGCGGGCGGACAGCTCGCCGGCGTACTCGACCAGAAGGTCCTTCATGACGGGCTTTTCGGTGTGGGCGATTTCAGCAGGTTCGTTGTAGATGCCGATCACCAGGCGGCAGCGCATGCGCTCGTCAAATCTGCGCACGTCGTCGCCGGTGCGGAAGAGCCGTGACTGCAAGACCGTGCCGGTGTTGAGGTATCCGGCTTCGATGAGGGCAAGGTAAGTCTCCAGGTGGAAGTCGGTCCAGCGATGATCCTCGGCTTCGATGGTGACGCCGATGTTTTTTTGGCAGGCATAATCGACAATCGACCGGATGCGCTCGAAAGCGTCGTCCAGCTTGGGATCGTGTCCGCCGCCGGACGGCGGCGGGCTGACGCTGAACATGGACGGCTTGAGAGAAACGGTCATCTGCTCCACTTGATTGATGCAAGCAAGCGGGTCGGCGACAATCTCGTCAATGAGTTTTTTGTAACTGGTCACTGCCTGCTCGCAGTCCTCGACATTCTGCGAGTCTTCGCCGAGTATATCCAGCGTGGAGGAGAAGCGATTGTCGTGATAAATGCGGTGGGCTAGCTTTATGGCATCCGCTGCTGTCTGCCCTGCCAGGTAGGGTGCAGCCAGCATCAAAACCAGCTTGAGCGGAATCGCATCTACAATTGAGGGCTCTGTGGATCCGGCACTGGGAATCATTTCGGGTGCTTCGGATGCGTCTCTGACAGGCAATTTTACCGGCATATTGGCGTTGGTTCCTGAATCTGAAAAGACCTCAGGCATTATATTCAATCTCCTTGCAACACGTTTCTCGCTGTTGCGATCTGTGATGCTGCCGCGGCGCCAACAGTGGGGACTTTTCCTGCCGGCTGCCGGTTTTTACTTAGAATGACGGACATCTTTTCTTAAGGAGCCCGCCGGTTTCAAATGCGCCTCAGCCCGCTCCGAAAAGACCAGACAGCGGGCGAAGCAGTGCGCTGCGCTTTGTGTGGTCCGCCATGAGCGCATCGATCGCTCCGGGAACCCTGGAGAGCATGAGCACGTAGGTGTTGTGCCGCGGGTCGCTGCCGCGCGGCGTAAGATAAGAAAACTTGTAGCCGGGAGCAGTACGCGTGACGAACTGGGTGCGCCCGGCCGGCAGGTAGCGCACCGATCGCACCGGCAAGCCGAGCTTCTGACCTTTCAACTTACCGGCCAGAGACTTTCCCAGCTCGTCGATCATCGCTTCTCCCTTGATCTCGCTGCCCGGGATCTCGATCACGAGAACGTCCACCTTGCCGGTTTGCCCGCGGGAGCCGGTGAAGACCGACATCGCCGGCTTCTCGTTCTTGTACAGCGCCCAGGTCCAGCCCGCGGCTTTGGCATCGGTTGCCTCAGGCAACCCGAACAGCTTCTCGAATTCGTAGAAATCATCACCGATCCCGGGCATGGCGCGCGACGACAGGAAGCTGACCACGGACGAACTGTCGTTGGCGGCCGGTTGCTTCAAGTGTGGCGGCAGCGTCAGCGTGCCTGCCGAGGCTGCCAGCGGTTTGGGCGGGGTGGACGGTGTGGCGCGAGGGCGGGCACGGCTCGACTGATAGTAAGGCGGTAGCGCAGTCTGGCTGAAGGGCGGGATCTTGCTTATCTCGATCACCGCGTCGTCACGCGTGATTGCCTGAGTCTTCAGGCTGGTTACAAGTAGCGTTCGT
>DATNRD010000047.1:0-3384 GCA_036703665.1 Candidatus Obscuribacterales bacterium | reverse complement strand
GCGTGTTTATGCCCTGGTATTCCATAATGTCGCCGCCGTAGGTGAGCCCGATGTTCACGGCCTTGGCCGTGTCCATCACCGAGCCGCCGCCGACGCCGACTATGCTGTTGCACCCGGATTGCCGGGCGAGATCGGTGGCTTGCGTCACGCACTCGAGATCCGAGTCGGGCGGCACTTTGTCGAAGATTACCGTCTCCGGAGCACCGCGGTCGCCGAAAGCGTCCAGGATTGTTTTGAGAACGCCGGCTTTAATAAGGTTGGCATCCGTAACAATAAGAGTTTTCTTACCGCCGAGATCCTTGACAATTTCGGCGACACTACCAGCAGTGTCTATACCGAAGCGAATTCTTGTTGGGGCTTGAAAATTGAACGGTTCCATTTTTTCCATGGGTTGGCGGGTACGGAAGGTACGGCTGCACGATCGAACTGCGGGACTTTAATTACCGGTGATATCAGCTACGCCTTCCGGCCGCTTCAGTGCCAGTGCCGCCACCGGTGGTTCATGACAACCGGCGAGCCGCGGCTCGTTGCTGTGCTACACTTCACACATCGATCCTTGAATTCCGGCTGGATTGCTTATACTATTGTCTCCTATTGTTGACATCCGCTTGCGTCGACGCGGAGCACGAGGGCATAACATGAGTTCGACAGCACCGCCTTTGCAACAACGCGGTAGGCATCGCCGGGTTCTTCATATTGTCGCAGCTAAGCGCGTTTTTGCCGCCGCATCTTGCGCAATATTTCTGGGCGCCGCGTTGCTTCCACCAGGCTGGTGCGTTGCCAAGCCCAAAGAAAAACCCGCCCCGCAAGGGACGCTGCTCATCCCGATTGCTCCCAAAATCGACACGTCCAAACCGGATTCCGGGCGCCCGTCCGGAACACCGGCGTCATCGCCTGCGGCGGCAAGCAGTCCGTCCGCTGCCGGAAGCGGCAAGCCAAATTCGCGATACGCATCGCAGCTCGCCGATGAAAACCAACTGAAGCCGGCTCCGGAAAACATCTCGGCTGAGCAGGGCACTGTAGATGATGGCTCCGTCGCTGACGAAATCGGCGAAGACACGACTCTGAAGGGCACCATTCAGCTGGTCGCGGACGACACGGAGTACGACCAGGAGAAGAACACCTTCCTGGGAACCGGCAACGCCGTAGTGATCATAGCCGGCGAGAACTCCAAGTTGGAAGCGGACACTATTCTCTACGACCAGAATAACCAGATCATCGATGCCAGGGGCAACGTCAGGATCTTCCGTGACGGGCAGCTGACCACGGGCAGCGCCTTCCGCTTCAAAGTCACTTCCGACGAGTATCTCATCACCAAGCCCGATACCGAAATCGAGGGAGCCACCGTCATCGCGCGCAAGGGCTACGGCAACAAGCGTGGCCTGGCTTTCCAGAACGGCACCATTCAAATGCCGGAGCCTTTCCATATTTCCAGCAACGCCACTTACGGACCAATCAGCACCTCGGAAGAGATTGCAGACCGCAGGCTGCACCCCGAGGCCTATCTGCCCAGCAAGCCGAATTTCAAGTTCAAGGCTCGCAAGATGGTCTACGAGCGCTACAAGGATTCCGGCAACCTCACCGTATTCGGTGGCAGGCTGATGTTCGGCAATTTCGGCGTGCCGCTGCCGAAGTTCACGGCCACCGTGGGCAAAGAAGAAAACAATGTAATTTTTCCCGTGACACCGCTGGTGGGCAACATTCTGCAGATAGGCGGCATCAGCGTGGGCCCGAGCTTCCATCGGCCGATGGGCAGGACGGGCGTGTTTACGGTCGCCCCCTTCATGCAGATTGGCGGGCGCAACGTAGCCACCGGCGCCAGCAACTCAGGCAAGATCGGCGCCGGAGCGATGATCGGGTACTCGAATGCTCGATTGAGCTCGCACCTGGCCTACGCATCCAATTCCAACCTGGTGGTGGGCGACCTGCGCTGGCACATAAGGAAGAACCTCAAATTGCAGGCCGGGATCAACCGTTTCCTCGACGACGGCATCTTCGGATCGCGACGGGCGCGGCTTCTGGCTGAGGTGGTCCACTACCACAACGTGCCAGGCATACCCTTTCTCAGCAACCTGACTTTCCGTACATCAGGCGGGTTTGCCCAGGACAACTCCAACCTTCTCAACCTGACTCCGCAGTATGCCAAGCTTTTCAACAAGCCGGTGACACCGGACAAGAAGTTCGCGCTGCGTGTTCAGGAACAGATCACCGCCTCCACCCACCCCATATTCGTGGTCGGTAACGAGCAGCTGGGCGCGAAAGCCTTCATTTACGGAGGCGTCGGGCTGCGGGCCTACTCCACCGGCGATGCCATGCTGATGGCCCAGGCCGGACCGATCCTCAACGTTTATCTCAAGCGAGTTCGCCTGCAAACCGGCTACACGCAGTCGATGGTCAGGGGCAAGACACCATTTGTCTTCGACCAGTTCATCCAGGGAAACAGATCGGTGATGCTCGCCGGCGACGTCAAAATCTCGAAATACCTGACACTGGGCGCCTCTGCCGGATACAACCTCAATGACAAGCTGCTCTACCAGCGCACGCTTACAGCAGCCGTCGGGCCTGAGGACTTCAAGGTGCTGTTCAGTTACGATACGATAAGAAGAACAAACCGCGCTGGATTCGATGTTCTGTTCGGGCAGCCCATCCCCTTCGACAAGCTCGTACTCAAAGGAGCGCCTGACTACGGCCAGCTCGGCGGCATCTGACTGAGGAAGTGGGGGACAGATTGCAGCAGGGCGATCTCGACCAGGTACTCAAGACAAGAATGCCGGCTCTCGGGATCGATCTCGGGGGCACCAAGATCATGGCTGCCCTTGTCTGCGACATGAAGGTTTTCGGCGAACCTCGCCGTGTACCAACTCCTAAGGGCGCAGCCAAGATCATCGACGCTCTTATCGAGCTGGTAAGCGAGTTTCAAAAGGAACACCTGCTGGCCGGGGTGGGTATCGCCACCGCCGGCATCGTCAAGGTCGACAGCGGCGAAGTAATCGGCTCCACCGGCAACCTGCCTGGCTGGGAAGGCACGGCCATAAAAAAGATCATCGAAGGCCGCACCATGTTGCCCGTTCATGTGGAGAACGACGCCAACGCAGCGGCCTACGGAGAGGCGAAGGCAGCCGGTCTTACCGACAAGCTCTGCATCATCACTGTCACGCTGGGCACCGGCATCGGCGGCGGCATCGTCTTCAACGGGCGGTTATACCGCGGTGCGCACTGGGCCGCCGGCGAGATCGGGCACATCCGCATCGCTGTCGACAACAGACGCCTGTGCACGTGCGGCCTCTGGGACTGCTGGGAAGCATACGCCTCAGGCAGGGGCTTCCGCGACACGGCCCGCGAGGCACTGTCCTCGGTGACTGCGGAGCAGTCTAATCTCGCATC
>DATNRD010000046.1:0-3389 GCA_036703665.1 Candidatus Obscuribacterales bacterium | reverse complement strand
GACCCTGGTGCGTGGGGATGATGTGCTTCAGACCCGTCAACTCCCGCACGACTCGCTCGAACCTGAAGAAGCTGCGGCTGCCAGCATAGCTCTCATCGGCAATCATCATCGCACCCCACTGCGCCGACGACATCGCCGAGGTGCCGCTGTCGGTCAGGAGGTCGATCAAGATATCCTCCGCGTGAATCAGGAAAGGATTGTAGTGGGCGCGGCGCAGAATCTCGGCTCGCTCCTCCGGAGTCGTGAAACGGATCGGCTCCACCATCTTGATTTTGAATGGCTCGATAATCGTTCGCATAGCCTGCTCCTCCTGACACGCATTCAGTGCCTACTTCGCGGTCGCCTGCGACTTTCCTGCAGGCAAAATCGTGAAGCGAAAATGCGCCCTGCTTCGTCTAAAATTGTGCCCGACACCTGTGTTACACTGCGCCCTTTGGGGCGTCTATAACTATGGAAGAACTGCTTCGCCCAAAACAGTCCGGTGTCGCATGCTCATTCCTACATCGGGGTGCACAGGAAGAAAGGAGAGGACGAGCGTGCTTACCCTCAAGCGTGTTCCCCTGGGGACGCTCCTGGTTCAGGAAGGAGTCATTACCCAGTCCCAACTCGACCAGGCCCTTGCCGAACAGCGGCGGCAGAACCACACCCGGCGACTGGGCGAGATTCTGGTGGACATGCGCGCTGTCTCGGAAAAGAATCTTCTTGCCATTCTCTCCAAGCAGTTGGAATGTCCGGTCGTTGACCTGGTTGCCGAGCCACCCTCGCCGGAAGCGCTGCAGGTCGTCCCCAGCGAGTTCGCGTTACGCCATCAGCTTGTCCCCCTCCGCCAGACAGATCACACGCTCATCGTTGCAATGGCCGATCCCTTGGATATCCAGTCGATGGATGATCTGCGCCTGCTGACCGGCTATCGTGTGGAACCCCGGCTCGCCAGCCCGACGGACATCCGCCGCGCCGTAGAGCAGTTCTACATGAGCCAGATGCTGCAAGATGTGCGGGAGCAGGAGCAGGCCGCCATCGAAGAGGACAGCCTGGACATCGCCGACCTGCAAAAGATGGCCCGCGAAGAGCTTGTCATCCAGATGGTCAACCTGATTATCAACCAGGCCATCCAGGATCGGGCTTCGGATATCCACATCGAACCCTTCGAGCGGGAACTGCGCGTGCGCTACCGCATTGACGGTGTACTGCATGAAGTCAACGCTCCGCCGAAGCGATTCCATCCTGCCATCGTCTCACGCATCAAGATTCTCTCCGACATGAATATCGCCGAGCGGCGGCTTCCACAGGACGGCAGAATGCGCATCCGGGCGGGCGGGCGGCAAATCGACCTGCGTATCTCCACCGTCCCCACCCTCTTCGGCGAGAGCGTGGTCATGCGCATCCTGGACAAGCAAACCGCCATGCTCGGCCTGAGGGAACTGGGGATGCAGGGCGCAATGTTTGACCGCTTCCGGCGCCTGATTCAGGAACCACACGGCATCATCCTGGTCACCGGCCCCACCGGTTCCGGCAAAACTACCACCCTTTACGCCGCGCTGAATGAAATCTACTCGGACGAAAAGAAGATCATTACCATTGAAGACCCGGTGGAGTACCAGCTTGCCGGTATCAACCAGATACAGGTTCACCCACAAATCGACCTAACCTTCGCCAACGGCCTGCGGCACATCGTGCGGCAAGACCCGGACATCATCATGGTTGGCGAAATCCGAGACCGGGAGACGGTGGAGATCGCCATTCACGCCGCCCTCACCGGCCATCTGGTTTTTAGCACCCTGCACACTAACGACGCCGCCGGAGCCGTCAGCCGCCTGCTGGACATGGGCGCGGAGCCGTATCTGGTGGCATCATCGCTCATCGGCAGCATCGCACAGCGACTTGTGCGCCTCAACTGCCCGCGCTGCAAGGGGCCTATCACCGAAAAGCCGCTCGTGCTGAACGAAATCGGCATCACCCCGGAAATGCTTCAAGAACATACGCTGATGGCCGGGAGCGGCTGCCCGGAATGCCGGGGTGTGGGCTTCCGGGGGCGAACCGGCCTCTTTGAGATGCTAACGATTGATGACAATATCCGCCAGATGATCGTCCGGCGTGAACCGGCTAATGTCATTAAGCAATATGCTATCCAAAAACAAGGGATGGTGACTTTGTTGCAAGATGGCCGCAATAAGGTGCTGGAAGGCAAGACGACGGTAAAAGAGGTGCTGCGCGTTTGCCAGCGCGAGGACTTCGACGCATAAAGAGACGGCATTTTGACAGGATAGACAGGGTTTTCAGGATATTCTTCCACCACCAATAGAACCAACCCGCTTTCTGACCGTCTATACGGATAGAACCATGCCCGCATTTCACTACACGGCGTTAGATCGTTCTGGAAAAGAAGTCACCGGAACCCTGATCGGGCGCGATACGGCCGATGTCGCTGCGAAGGTGCGTGCGCTTGGCTACTTCCCGGTCGATGTGACCGCTGACCGGAATGGTGGCGGCAACGGGCGGCGGGTCATCGGCATTACAGGAGGCCGTGCGCGCCCCGTGTTCGAGGGAGCCGCTCCTGCTCAGGCGCCGACCGCTGCCGGGGCAGCGGGGAAGAAAGTCCCGCGCGTGCAGATTTTGCTCTTCACACGTGAGCTGGCCGATCTGATCGACGCTGGACTGCCCATCGACCGCGCCCTCTCCGTGCTGATCGAGCAGAGCGAAAGCGAGGCGCTGCAAGAGATGATTCGGCGCCTGCAGGCGGACATACGGGCGGGCAAGCCGCTCTCCGAGGCGCTGGCGAACTTTCCACGGGAGTTTCCCACGCTCTACGCAAACATGATTCGCGCGGGGGAAGTCTCCGGCCAGCTTCCCGCCGTGATGACGCGCTTGGCGGACTTCCTGGAGAAGGAGCAGGTACGGCGAAGCCAGATCGTTGCAGCGCTCACCTACCCGATGGTGCTCATCAGTGTCGCCGTCCTCGCAGTGACGTTCCTGCTGACGTTCGTTATCCCGCGCCTACAAGACGTTTTCAAAGACCTGGGTGCGGCCCTGCCTCTGCCCACGCAGATTCTGCTGGCAGGATCGGGCTTCATCGCCCGCTACGGATGGGCGATTGCAGGAGTGGCAGTCGTGGGCTTTGGACTGTTCCGAGCCTGGACAAACACCTCCGCAGGCCGTCGCGCCTTCGACACTTTCCGGCTCAACGCGCCTTTGCTCGGCGGGCTGACCTGTAAAATCGTGATGGCCCGCTTCGTGCGCACGCTGGGCACGCTGCTCGGCGGCGGTGTTCCAATGCTGGATTCGCTGGATATTGCCGCCAGTGCGGTTGGAAATAGCGTGACAGCAGAGGCTATTGGACAGGTCCACGACGGCGTGCGGCAGGGCGAAACCCTCTCCGACGCGATGAAAGC
>DATNRD010000045.1:0-2802 GCA_036703665.1 Candidatus Obscuribacterales bacterium | reverse complement strand
AACTCCCGACTCAGCTTCCCGCCATCGTAGTTGAACACGGCCACATGGATGTCCTTGGCCTCGAGCCTGGTGCCGAAACCATACATAAGCAGCGCCGCAAACGGAAGCACATATGCAAGCGCCATCGTGAGCGGGTCTCTGCGGAACTGTGCAATTTCCTTGCTGGCTTGCGCTAACGCTCGACTGAGTGCTCTCATCAGGCTGCTCCCCGCGCTCTCTGGGAGATGCCGATGAATGCGTCTTCCAGGGAAAATGGAATGTCTCTATCGAAGCGAATCGCGATGCCGGCTTCACTGAGAGCTTGATGCACGCGCTGCCGATCTCGTTCCGGGTCGCTCAGCACCACGTGGAGCTGGCTGCCGAAGATGGAAGTTCGCCAGGGCTCCATCACTTTACGCAGATGCTCATAAGCTCGCTGAAGCTGGTCGACGGACAGCTCGATCAACTGTCCGGGCTCGCGTTGTTTAATCTCGCTTGGCGTTCCCTCCGCTACCAGCTCGCCGGCAGCCATAAAGCCGAGGCGCTGGCAGTGTTCCGCTTCTTCAAGGAAGTGCGTGGTGACAAGGACCGCTGCGCCAGCTTCGGCGAACTGGCGGATGTAGCTCCAGAGCTGCCGGCGCGCCAGCGGATCGACACCGGATGTGGGCTCGTCAAGAAAGATGATGGAAGGCTGATGGAGAACGGAGGCCGCAAACGACAGTTTCTGTTTCCATCCGCCCGGCAGGGCGCCGGTCAGACTGCCTTCATAACCGGCCAGCTCGAAAGTAGAAATAGCCCACGCCAACCTTTCTGCCCTCTGCCTGGCCGGTATGCGGTAAGTCCCGCAATAGAAGGCAAGGTTCTCCATCACCGTAAGGTCGTCATACAAGACGAATTTCTGGCTCATGTATCCTATCTGCCTGCGCAGTTCGAGTCCTCGCAGGTTCGCTTTCCGGCCGCCAAGAGCTATCTCTCCCTCGCTTGCGTCGAGAAGTCCGCACAGCATCTTGATTGTCGTTGTCTTGCCGGCGCCGTTCGCCCCGAGCAGCCCGTAGATCTCGCCGTAGTTGACCTCCAGGCTGACGCGATCGACCGCCCTGAAATGCCCGAACAGTTTGGATATCTTGTTTGCCGAGATTGCCTGGCCCTCCGGCGGTGCTGCCTTGCCTGTAAATGGAAACGGCTCGCCCGCTACGGCGACCGACCCTCTCAAGCTCTTGACGAAAACGTTTTCCAGCGTCGGCTCTTGCTCTTCCACCGAAATCGGGGCGATTTGCAAGGATGCGGCTCGTAAGCGAATTTCCTCTGCAGCGGCGGCCGGCTCACGGACCAACACATCCAACCTGTCACCGAACTGCTGGACATCATCTATGGTGGCAGCAGGCTTTTCCCGGGCAGTCGCCGTGAGCGACTCGACAAGACTCTGGAGCTGTCGAGCGCGCACCGCCAGCCGCCTGAGATGCAAACCCTTCTTGAGGGCGTCCGGGGTGCCTGATTGATAAATCTCTCCCTTGTGCATGAGTGCTACCCGGTTGCACCGTTCGGCCTCATCGAGATAGGGCGTGGCGACGGCAACCGTCACTCCCTCGCTGGCTATGGATGCGAGCACGTCCCAGAAATCGCGCCGCGAGACCGGGTCGACCCCGGTCGTAGGCTCATCCAGCAGCAACACTTGCGGTCGGGCAATCAGCGCACAGCAAAGCGCCAGCTTTTGCTTCATTCCGCCGGACAGCTCGCCGGCCAGCCTGTCGCCGAACTGGTACAGGTCCATCAGTTTCAAATACTTCTGGCGTCTGGCTTTGTAGTCCTTTTCGGGAACCTCGCGGATGCGTGCGGCGTACTCGATGTTCTCGTTGACGCTGAGATCGAGATACAAAGAGAAGACTTGCGTCAGGTAGCCAATCTGCAGGCGCACGTGACGGGGAACAGTGCCGAGGGCGAAAGCCTCACCGCTGGTTTGATCCATGATGCCGCCCAGGATATGAAAGGTAGTCGTCTTGCCTGCCCCATCCGGGCCTATGAGGCCGAATATCTCTCCGCGCCGGATCTCGAAGCTTATGCCCTTGAGCGCTGCCTGCCCGTCATACTCTTTTGTCAGATTGCGGACGGAAACCACCACGTCCGATTGTGGCAGTGCGGCGCTCGGGGTAACTGCGGTCGTCATCTGCTGCCTGCGGTCCTACAAAATGATTTCAGCGTCAGCCGGCATGCCTGGCTTGGCGAAGCCGGCCGGCTTGTCTATGGCAATTTTGATCCCGAAGACCTGGCGCACGCGGTCTTGCTTGAAGTAAATGTTCTCCGGGGTGAACGAGCCCTCGGGGTCTACCTGGATTACCCTGCCTGTAAGAGGTTGCTTGGGTCTGGCATCGAGAAACACGCGAGCATTCTGTCCGATTCGCACATTGCCTATTTGTTCTTCGGGAACGTACGCGCGCAGGTAGACAGTGTCGAGATTTATCACCGAAAGAAGGGTCTGCCCCGGCACGACTACTGCTCCTGGTTCCACCGACCGAGCGGTAACCACACCGTCGATCGGGCTCTCGATTCTCAGATAAGCAATGTTGGCGAGAATCTCATCTCTTTCAGCGATGGCGCTGGCGACGTCGCGCTCGGCTGCTTTCAGTTCATGCTCGGCTTGCAGCAGTTGCTTTTGATAGCCGCGCAGCTCTTGTTCTTGCATGTGCGGATTGAGCCGAGTGGATTTTGCTTGCGTGAGTTGACCCTCGTCAGCCTTGAGAACACGGCGCGCCGCCTCCAGGCTGGCCTGCCTGGCGACGACCACTGCACGGGCAGTTTCGTAGTTGGTGACTGCTGCATCGTATT
>DATNRD010000044.1:0-4380 GCA_036703665.1 Candidatus Obscuribacterales bacterium | reverse complement strand
AGCACGGGGCCGCTGGGGGTATCCTGGACGAAAACGTAAATCTTGGCGCTGCCCTCCGTGAGCCACCAGCCGTAGCCCTCGGCGCCGGGCAGCTCTTGCTGTTTAGGATCGAGCTCGCGTCTGTGGAAGTAGCTCTCGATCATCTCAGCGACTTGCTCGATCGAGCCCTTGCTGGCCTTCTGCGTCCCGAATATTCCCATTAGAACTGTCCTCTCGCTTTGCCCGTGCCCGCGCCAGGCAGTCACGCCATCCACAGCCACACGGCCGACCCTAAAAGTATACCTGCTGCCCGCTCCCCGCGCCCGCCCACCGCCCGCCATGCACTGACGCCGTCGGACTCACCCGGCCGTGAGTTACCGACGCCTTAAAAGGGGCGCGCCCCGCCGCGCCCGCTGCACGTGGTCCGCTGTCCACTACGAGCGCCCATAGTACCCATCTCCCTAACCCTTAAATCCGACACATCCCTTGATTCGCGCCTGCTCCGGGCGCATGATAATATGTAGGTCGACTGCTGGTTAACGTTCCCGAGTAGCGCAGCGGTAGCGCAGGTGACTGTTAATCACTTGGTCGTAGGTTCGAATCCTACCTCGGGAGAATCTTTCACGACCCAAGCTCGCGGCACCCCCCGCCGCGAGCTTTTCATTTGCGGGGTGGACCAGCAGATTGTGTATTCACTGTGTACTCATCTTCGCGATGGCGCTGCGCGAACGTCCATAGTGTCGCTGGCGGTGCCTTAAGGTGCCGGCCCCGGTTGAGATTCTCGTAGGCGTACCGCCATGTGACGCCCTGGACCTGTTCCGGCGGTGTGTCAAAGGCCAATGGAGAACGTACTTGCGCGCTCCTGCTGGCTTTGTGTAATTGTCTGCACGGCAGGCTGCTCTGTGCATCAATGAGTACAGGCGCATGCGCGATGCGTAAAACGATTGTGCTGTGCGGGGATTTGCGCGTGCGCAGTGTGCGAGCTGGTTAATGGCGCCGGCCGCGGTGCCGAAAAAGTCACGTCAGCGGCGCATTCCAGCGTAAGACACCGCGCCGGTTATTGTTAGGAATGTGCACTGAGCGAACGTCAACATGCAGGATACCTCAATATGTTGCAGACTCCTCCCTCGGAAGACTGATCCCACAGTTGAAGGCTATGGCCTCGGCTAGCTTCTTGAAGTGCTTATACGCCTCTCGTACGGCGCTGTAGTGAGCCCCTATTGCTCCATCCGCCGGCTTCAAATCAAATATGGGTTTACGGGCTTCTTGGGCCATCGGGATCAAACTTCGGTAGTGTTTGATCAATGCAAGACAGTTCTCGTCCTCGGCTGGTGATGAAATGTCCTCCGACGGCTGCGCCAAGACTGCCTCTTTATAGATCGCAGGTATCCTAGTGATCCACTTTTGATATGCGGCTACGGGGCGATCAAGCCGTTCGGAATGCTGGAGCACAACGTACCCGGCTGGCCTCATTTCGCCTGCCGGTAACAGTAGACTCGGATGGCGGTTTTCTCCAAGACGTTTGGTCCAAGCCGATCGCCACTCCCGAAGGGTCGGGCCGAGATTACGGAGTCCTTGGAGAGAGAAGAGATCTGGTGACAAGGGAACTACTACAAAGGTGGTAGCAACCAACGCTGCCCGATTAATAGAACCCAAGTTTGGTCCGAGGTCCAGCAGCACTAAGTCGCCCTGAAAACGCTGGGCTGCAGATTGAACGATGCGCCAGAAAGCCGATGTGATGCGGAAGGCCCTTTCCTTACCATCTAAGCAATTTGTCCACTGCTCAGATAGCTCATCTTCGAAGCCTGACAACCATAAATCACCTGGCACGAGCGCGATCCGTTCGTCAATCTCCTCCAAATGCGCCTCTGCAATGTCGCCAATTCCAGCAAGCAAAGGATGGATAGCACCATATATAGTATCGGGACGGCTATCGTTAGCCCAAAGTTCCTCAAGCCGGTCTTCTTCTACAAAGCCAGCTGTCAAATTTGATTGGGGATCAAGATCTGCTACCACTATTCGCAAACCTAATTTCGTGTACATCCAGGCGACGTGATAGACGAGGGAGGTTTTGCCAACGCCACCCTTATTGTTGAAGAATGCTATGACAGGTACGGTCACGGTAGCCTCCTTCTCATGATGGCAAGAACTTGAGTTTCCTCTACCTGGAATTCTAGAGGAGGATTACCGTTTTTCTCCAACTCTCGCTTGGCGATTTGAATACCAATGCCGAATCGTTGAACGTATCCGAGATTCTTCATGGCCTCAGCCAGATGCGGATTTCTGTAGTCGGTCACCCCGGGTTTGCCAAAGTTTTCTCGGTTGACTTGACCGAACGGGCCACCCGGACTTTGAATTTCAATTCGGTCGGAAAACCAATAGATCCTCACGGGTGCATTGGTCCCCTCGTAGGACCTGTGCAGTACTGCATTTCTGGTCACTTGCTGCAGAGAAGGTAGCGGATAGTCGGGGAGGTGCACTTCGACGGAACCCGTAAGGTCAGTGGCGACTGAAATGTGCGCTTCTAGGGCCATGTCTAAGGCTCTCAGCAAATCCGGTATTGCACCATCAATCTCTTTTTGATCTGTAATGGGGTCGCTCAGCTCGGTGCCATCAATCCTGAGGAATTGAATGTATGAGTTAGGAACGTACTGTCGCGGGTCAATACCGAGTACCAAGACGCCTAATACTGTTGGTCTTGGAGTTTTGGCTGCTGTGGCCATGCGCATCGAAGCGAGCTGCTCTGACACGGTTCTTTGGTTCTGCTCCAAGACTGCCTCTGGAAGGGCGGCTGGCAAGTACGTGCGCTGAAACAGGTCGATGTCTAGGTCCTCCAGGCTCGCCGTGGGGGCCTCCCTGATATCGAATGGGAGATTTGCCGCCCTTCGTCGTTCTGTCAACCTCTGTTCTTCCTCCCTGGTAGCGATGGCTCGTCGTGGACCAACCCGAATCCATACCTGTCCGCGCGCGCGCACCGGCGGATCTTGCGAAGGCTCTACAATGATGACAGCAACCGAACACCCATCGAGTACGCGTTTCTCAACTGTGATTACTGGAAACGGAAGAATATTTCCATCAGAGCGCAAATTAGCAAGCTTTATCAGTAATTCGTCAGTTATCGGTAGATTTGCGCATGAACCATCGTCCTTAACGCCGATGTATATTACGCCGGGCTTGCCGTGTCGCGGAAGATCATTTGCATAGGCACATATGGCTTGTCTGACCCGATCGGGATCCGTGAATGCCTCTTTGCGTTCAACCAAGTCCGATTCGAGATCGTGCATCAGAGCCACTAGTTCGTCGTCATGCATAGCTGACCTCCAGAGCGGAAGAGGTTGTTGTCACTGTTGATGTCCCGGAACGTCCAATGCTGTCGTTGATGTACGCAGTCGCTTCCTCATACTCTAGCATCATTCAATTGCTATCAACTGCGCTCGTTAGGGCATCACACCTCGATTCCAATAAGTTGAGCCAGGAATACCGAAATCGTTTGCATTGGCTCGCGGAGTCTTTCCACGTCGGCGACGATGTAGCCGGCGGTCGCGTCTGAGGAATCCCGGTGGTTGGCGAGGCGCTTAAGTGCGTAGTGGGGGATATCTAGGCTGTCGGCGGTGGGCAGGAAACGGCGCCTCAGGTCGTGCAGGGTGAACTGAACGCCGGATGTCCTCCTAACCTGCTCCATGGCTCGCCTCGGCTCGACCAGATAGCCAGCGCCGCCAGGGACAGGGAAGACATATTCGGAGAGCCTGGGGCGGGCCTGGAGCCGCTCGAGCAGGTAATCGCTGAGCGGTAGCGGGTGCCGCTGGTGGTTCTTTGTTTCCTCGCTCGGGATAAGCAGGGTCCGAGCCTTCAGGTCGACGTTGCTCCAACGGAGGCGAGCCGCTTCCGTTCTTCGCAAGCCGGTGAAGAGGATCAGCAGCACGTCCGGGATTGCCCGTGGCTGCATACGAAACATCCTCAACTCTGGATGAACGCTGTCAGGTTGAGCTTGAACCTTGCCGAGAGTTTGCGAGCTTGTGCAAGACTCAGATCCCTTTTGCCACTGAGAAACTCTGAAACACGGCTTGCAGAGCCGAACTGTGGAATGAGATCTGTTTGGTTGAGGTTGTTCTGCTCCATGAGATACTGCACCAGCTCGCGAGGATCCATATCGGCGAGGTCGTCCTCCCACCTCGATTCGAACTTTGCCACCAGATCGGTAAGCACGTCAAGATAGTCACGCTCAGCCTCAGACAGGCTGTCGATACGATCTGTCAGCAGGTCGCAGATCTTCGCGGCCTGCTCGTTTGCGTCTTCCGAGCGTATCGGACGCAAGGGGAAGAGCCTGACTAGCTTCTCGTAGGTTTGCATGTAGTTGCGCTTTATCTTTGCTGCCATGGTTGATTCTCTACTTCTTCCAGT
>DATNRD010000043.1:0-5927 GCA_036703665.1 Candidatus Obscuribacterales bacterium | reverse complement strand
GATCGGCGGCTTGATGGTCATGACCGGAATCAAGCAGAGATGCTACGTAATCGGCTTCACGATCGATGAAATTATCAGGCATGATGTCACCTCATTAGCAGTATGGCTGTGTCAGTGCCCCTACCCATGATCCCGCGTGCGAACAAGGTGTGCTGTTTCCTTGCCGAATTGTAGGCTTCTACGCAGGGCAATCTGAAATTAGGGTTGATAGGGCTGCGGCAGTACGTAATTCCCGCATGAGAATCAATCACTGGTTGGCGAGAGGATGGTGATTCAGCCGCCGTGCGTTTGCCTGCTGTCCGGGCGCAGCGGCGGTTCTTACATCACAGATCATCTGCAAGCACGATTCGGGCTGGGCGCAGCACCGCGCAGCGGTGTTGCGCCCAGTGCGGTCACATACTGCATCTTTGATTCGCTGTGCTGGTGGTCTACCGCCGCCTGCTAAGATGGGTGGGGTACCCTATCAGATGTATCACATGGTTGAGAGAGGGCGTGCAATCATACTCAATGGTGGCTCCAGCGCAGGCAAGACAAGCCTGGGAAAGGAGCTGCAGAACCAGCTTGCCGAGCCGTATTTACTAATGGGCATCGACCTTTTCTGGTTTGCCATGCCGGAAAAGCAGTTGAACCTCCAGACCGTCGATCCGGAATACTATTCGTGGGTCGAAGAACACGACAACGACCTTCCCTACTTTCGTATAGTGCCAGGACCGATTCTCGACAAAATGATGCTGGCCAGGTACAGGGCGATGGCTGCATACCTGGATTACGGGCTCAACATAATCGCCGACGAGGTGATCTGGAAGAAGGAGTGGCTTGCAGAAGGACTGAAGGTTCTCAAGCCGTATACGGTGTGGTTCGTGGGCGTCTACTGCGACGACCGAACGCTTGGACACAGAGAGGTCATGCGTGGTGACCGCACGGCGGGATGGGGACGAGGCTCGCAGTTGTATACGCATCGCTATACGGAATACGATATTGTGATTGATACGTCGGTGACCGGACCTTCTGACCATGCTCGGAAAATTGCTGCGGCGGTAACCGGCGGCGACACGCCGACGGCATGCGAGAGAATGCGCTCCAAATTCGGTATTGCATGATGAACTTGCGACGGCTTGTGTTTGGATTTCATCCGGTGGCGGTTGTGGCCGCCTTGCTCGTGACCTCCTCCGCGATGGGCGCGGAGACGCCGGTTCAAGGCGATCCTTCCCCAGGATCGTCGCACCCGCTGGTGCTCGTGCTAGACTTTCCGGCGCCCGCTGATGTCAGTATTGATGCAGATCTTGGTTACAAGCTGAAGTCGGGGCAGCTTTACGATCCCAATGCTGGTGACTTTCAGAGTGTAGGTTTTGCTCTTCAGAAGGCCCTCGCTAGTGCGCTCAGGGACAAACTTGGTGCCAGTTCCGCAGCGGTCCCAGAATCCGGCGATGAACGATTCTATCGGGCGGTGCCCGATGATGGGTACTGGCAGAAACTGGCTCGGGACGCGGGCGCCAAGTATTTTGTCAGAGGCAGCATCAATCACGTGCGCTTTGAAGGCAATACTCTAATCCCGAATTATTACGAGGTGGTCGTTTCAGCCAAGCTCGTTTCGACTGATACGGGGCAAGTTGTCTGGCGTGTGAGCCACCAGCTGTTTCCGCATTATTTTCAAACGAGGCGGAGCGAAACTCCGGCGGACATATTCGAGAATCGAGTCATGCCGCATGTGGCTGACGTGCTGGCCAGGCGCATAGCGGTAGCGATTCAGTCGGAATCGGTGCGCCCGTAATGTCGCCGCCCGATGCGATCCAGTTAGGCGCTTGTCTCTATGTGCGCGGATCTTGTGCGCTCCGTATGCGGGCGTCCCGCCCGCACCTCCAGGGATTGCGCCGGCGACATATCATCATCTCAATGGCATAGTCATGCAGACACGCTGCGCCGCTTAGCGACACTTGCGTTACCGTAGAGTGCACCCGCTCCTGGAGCCGCTCTGCCTGAGATCAGGGCTGCTGTGTCCACCGTCTCGACTCTGATCTGATCGTAGGCATTCTGGCCTCAGGATCGATAACCTGGCCGTACTCGTCGAGGTTGTTTTCGTTCTTGTCGTAGAACCGCGTGCCGTAGTCCGCAAAGCGAGCCACGTCGAAGTCCTCATAATGCACGAACGGTCTTGTGCTGATCCGCTCGTGCATCAGGCGATCCGTGGTCTTGAACGCCTCATCAGGAACGCTCGCGTGTGCGTCGCGCGAATCGATCAACGAGGCGTCGGCAATCGCGTCCGATGAAGCCAGTCGCTTCTCGACCTCGAACCGCTTGTCGAATGACTGGAGTTGGCTGCGAGCCACCATTTCCGGCTTATGGTCTTGAATGTGATCGAGCTGCATTTTCTTGAACAGAGCCAGCTTTTGATCAGGCAGTATGGAACGATCGTCCCATACCCTGTTGAGACGTTCTGCAAGATCCAGTTCAGCCACAAGGTCTTCGCTGTTCCAATAGCCTGCCAGGCAATGCAGAACGATGCCATCGGCATTCATGACGAAGATCTGGATGTTGTGCGGTCCGGCACCGTTTGTGGTATCGATTGCGGTGCCGCTAGGTTCGTGAGTTCCGGAGTCTCCTGCGTACGGCTCGCCGATGATATTGCGATATCCGCAAACGTATCGGTTGCGCAGGGTTGACAGCAACGGCTCCTTTGAGAGCGACCCGGCCCTCAGGCTATTGCCGGCGCTTCACGTCTTTCCATCGATCTTGCCCAGCATATGCACCCAGAAGATGAGGGCACCGCGCTCCTTCGCAGCGTTCTGAGCATCTTCCAGAGAGGTGTGCCACTTAATGCCCCGCGTCAGGACATGCACGTGTCGTGAAGCTTGCTCCCCGCTGATTATCGATTCTCTGGCGGCACAAACTTGTGACGTCATTGCCACTGCAAGAGCCAGGAGGAAGCTGAACCGTTCCATGGGTTGTCTCCCCTGGTGCGCGCGCCTGCTACTACGCAATTATTCCCGGTTCGGCGACCTTCTAAGCTGCTTCAAGCTCCGCTGAACTGGAGCTGCTCAAGGATACGCCAGAAAGCAGCCGAGCAGTTCCAGCAGGAGGTGAAGGAACCATCTCCTTGTGCCGACACGAGATCCTTCGCCAGGATGACAGTTTCGAGGCGGGTGACCTGTCTTGGCCGAAACCTTACTGGAAATCAGTGAGCAACTGCATGCGGTCGTGGCACGCGCCACCGCTGTCGACTTGACTGACCGCTATGCCACTGCCCGGGAACTAATGGCTGATCTGTCGAATGCGGCGTGACCTGCTGGTGGATCTACCACATGCTTACCGTTCAGATTGAGCGGTGACGGTGCTAGGGCTCCGGGAGGTATCTCGAGATGGCGTTTCTGACGTTGACTTGCCAGGTCTCGTGCAGGTGCTTGGGGCCTCCAGTGGAGAGCTTCCGCAATGCCTTCTCCACGAGCGCGGATGCTTCGGCTGGATCCACACCGCAGAGGACCTCGCAAGCCGCCTCGGTATGTGCGTTGCGTGTCCCGGCTCGTTCCCGCACATGGGCGGCGAAGGCCGCCCCCTGGGCCAGGTGGCAACGATGGCGCCCGGAAGCCTTGTACAGCGCCGTAAGATGGGACTGCCCGGCTCCACCCACCATGGTGGCGGCGACGCCTATGCCGCTCCACAGCTCACACTGGCGCGCGGGTGGAAAGTCTCTGACTGCGGCAATCACAGCGCTGACGTCGGCCTCGCAAGCAAACCAGAGACTGCGCCCCAGACCCTGGTCGAACACCTTTTTCTGGTGCCCCTTGCCGACACGCTCGGCGGGCAAATGCTTCTGGGTCAGGTACTTGCCGCTTTCGAAGAAACCATGATGAAAGCCGTATCCGTCGACGACCAGCCAGCGCAGCACTGGGTCGAGGTCGCGCAACCACGGCTCCAGGCGCTGATTAGCCCGGGCGAGCGCCATCCCGAGCCCGACGTGAATCTCGTAGATGTGCCTTTCCCCCACGGAGGCAAGCAGTGTCAGCCAGCGGTCTTTCTTCCATGGGGTCCAGGCATCGAGCAGGGCACAGGACATCGCCGCGCCCTCCATGAAGACACCGATCAAGCAGGGGCTGGCCACCTGGCTTGCTGCCAGCTCCCGCGTGACGGAATGTCCCTGCAGTCCGCAGACAAAACCCTGCCTGAATGCCTTGCCAATTTCATCCAAGGGCGGCCAGCGGCAGGCAGCTGCTGCACCCGCTGCGGTCCTTTGCTGAAGGCGCGCCGCGCGCTGCCCATGCACCGGCGCGGCTGAACCAAACGAGAGGTCGACTTCAGTGGCGTCTCGCCGAGAGTAGTTGAACACTGGCACCCCGGAGCGATTCGAACTAGTAACGTGCACTGCTGCGGGGCCGTTCCCCGCACAACAGATTAAGTGCATTTAATCATACGCTACGAACGACTACTTGTCAATCCACCGGGTGATCCTCTCTGTTCCTAAGCTTTCGGTCAACACCGGTGCTTGTGCCGGCAAACTGTGGGCCTGAGGTCTTTCGCTTTTGCCAGGGACAAATGCCGGGCGAAGGAGGGGCGCCAAAGGAGATCCTTCGTCGCCCCAGCGCAAGTGGATGACAGTTTCCGGGATCGCCGATGCGCGCCGGCCGATTACTTATCTCCCCTCAGGCTTTCCCGCCTTCGGTCCGGCGGCCGTGCAGCGGCAGTGCCAGCCATAGGCCGATGCCGCGGATGGTACTGACGAGTAGCAGTGCGCCGAACAAGCCGTACACCTGGTGGGAGATTTGAAACAGCGCATAGACTGCCGCCACAGACAGCCCAAACGCTATCTGGCGTTTTGTGTCGATTGGGGTCGTCGCCGGGTCGGGAATCATGTAGAGGGTGAAAAGCACAAATGCTGCGCTGGTCATCGGTACCAGCGGCGCCCAGAAGGAGGCGCCAAAAAAGTAGTGTCGGATGAGGGCTTGCGTTACAAAACCGCAAAGCCACGCACCCACCAGCGGCAGTCTGCCGGTGCAAAAGGTGTGGACCACGATGCCGGAAACGAGGATGAGTCCTGGAACAATCCAGTTCCATATGCCGACGACGTTTTCCGTGAAGTGATACGGTGGCGCGATGCTGACCCAGGGGCAGAGGAACAGGACAACCGTCAGCCCGAAATTGGAGGGGTTGTAGATGTGCTGCGTGCCGCTGCCGTATGGCGCGCGAAAGACGACTTTGGATGCGATCGCCAGTGATGCCGCCAGCACCAGCGGGAGCAATAGCTTGTTCGGCCAGAGGAGCATGCCGATGGCCAGCCCCGAGATCCAGGCGGGGATAATCAAAGTCGCCACCGACAACCAGCCACCGGCAAGCCGAGACGGGCGTCCCTTCACCAGAGAATCGACCACATCCAACAAAACTTGCACGGCACAGGCGGTGGCAACCGATACCACGGGCTGAATCCATGCCTGCTCGAAGCCCAGCACCAGGTGTCCGGCAATGACCCAGACGGTGAGCAGGATGACGAAATAGAACAGCGCAAATGTCCGCAGCCGCTCGTTTCCAGCCGGATACATCTCAGCAGTAACCAGTCTTATCCCTTGTCCGGTCATCTGCGCGCTTGCTCCTTGTCCCATAGTAGTTCTATGGTGTGCCAGCCAGGCAACAGATTCAGCTTCTCCTGCCGCAGCTGCCCAGCCGGTGTTCGCCACCATATCTCCACGGCGACAGGTTTGTCCGCAGGCACGTCACCAAGTCCGAAATGCAGCTCTTGGGCTCGTTTGCCGGAGTGCCCGCTGCCGCCGTCGACCTGGGACGTCATCGTGCGCCCCCTTGCCAGGCAGACCTTCACCCGTGCTCCCACGGCCGGGCGAGCAGGCTCGAGAGCCGGCAAGCACCCCTGCCGGGCTACTGACCCGGCACTGTTTCCTGGTCGGCAGCGCGCCAGAAGTTTCAAACCCAGGAAGCGGCCGGGG
>DATNRD010000042.1:0-3032 GCA_036703665.1 Candidatus Obscuribacterales bacterium | reverse complement strand
GGCCCGTCAGAAGCGTCTCAACGTATCTGGCCCCCAAAATCATTTTCAGCCATCTGTTGGACCGCCTGTAACAGAGCGACTCAAGCCCTTCTCTCATCTAATCGGACAGGCTGCGGCCGGCCAGAAAGAGCTCGGCGTATTTGCGCCAGTTGGAGGAAAGGTCGCTCTCCGCCATCTGTTGATGGCAGCTCGATATGGCTGAAGCACACGGCTGTCAAGAACATCGGCGCAGCAGCGACAGGTCGAGCCGCCACCGTGCATTCTGCCGGGACTCATAGCGATATATCGCGCACGGCATAGAATTTAATGAAAATCCATATCACGCACGGCATATTTTGCGCCGCAAGGCACGCGTTAATGTGCGCGTGCGCGCCACCGACCTCAGGAGGCGCGTTCGGCGGCCGCGGACAGGCGGGCGATGCGCTCTTCCAGCGGCGGGTGCGTCGAGAACAGGCGCCAGATTCCTGTGGGCTTGCTCGCTATCTTCATGGTAGCCAGGGCCGGCTGTGCACTTGGGTCGACCTCATCCATATGGCGGCGAAGCGCCTCGAGAGCGTTGACCATCTTCTCGCGTCCGGCAAGGCGCGCGCCGCCGGCGTCTGCTCTGAATTCGCGCCAGCGCGAGAACCATGCCACGACGATCGAGCCCAGAATCATAAAGACGATTTGCAGCACCATCGTGACGCCAAAGTACGCCCAGGAGCCGCCCCGACTGTCCCGATCACGCGTCAAGACAAAAGCGATGGCGCGCGACAGGAACATGACAAACGCGTTGACGATGCCCTGCAGCAATGTCATGGTCACCATGTCGCCGTTGGCTACGTGCGAGAGTTCGTGCCCGATGACGCCCTCGATTTCGTCCCGACGCATGCGCGTCAGGAGTCCGGTCGAAACCGCAACCAGTGCCCGATTCCTGGTCGGGCCGGTGGCAAAGGCGTTGAGCTCGGGGGAGTCGTATATGCCCACCTCGGGCATGGTGGACAGGCCGGCCTGGCGGGCAAGGCGATGCACAGTCTCGATTAGATTGCTCAAAACCGGGTCGGTTGTCCTGCTGTCGATGAGCTGCACCCCGTAGCTCCATTTGGCCGTCCACCGGGAAAGCGCCAGGGAGATGAAAGCGCCGCCCATGCCCCAAACGCCGCAAAACAAGGCTAGTTGCGGGATGTCCAGTCCGTATTCCGTCAAGTACGGCCTTACGCCCAGAACGCTGAGCAAGACCGAAACGGTCGTGATGACCAGAAAGTTAACAAGAAGAAACAGACCTACCCTTCTTGCGATAGCCACTTTGCTCACCCTCCTGCAGTTGTATGCGGAGCCTCCGGTACCAGCGATGCCCGAGCCGATCATCATCAGCTCAACCCATCAGTCTATATTTTAACCGCCGTCGCTACCCGGTTGCTTGCCTGCAGCACAAAGTCGCCCAGCGGCTGCTCCCGAAGTGTTCCCCGTGCATGTCAGCCCGGTGCCGCCAGACCCTGCCAGCCCGTCAGTCCGAGATGGTCTTGCCTGCCAGGAAGCGGTTGCAGTAAGTCTGCCAGTTCGTGGTCAGGTCGTTCTCGGCCAGCTCCTGCACCGCCTGCGGAGGCAGGTCGATCCTGATGGTCTTGCGTTTGCCGTCCAGCGTAAACTCGTGCCGGAGCGAAACGTCATCGTAGATTTCATACGTGACGATGGGCACCCAGGAGTCGTCAGTCCTCTTGACCTCCAGGCGAGACTTCTGTCCAGCGTCGAGTCCGCCGCTGCCGGCCGACTTGACCAGGCGGCAGGCCTCACTCAATTGCTGAATGAGCCCCTGCACCTCTCTTTCTTCCAGCCCGGGTCTCCTGGGCGCATCAGGCGGCACCGCCGGCGATACCGTAGGCACCGGCTCGAAGCCCATGCCGCCTAGCAGTTGCCTGGTCAAATCGTCTGCGGTAGATTCGAACTGCGCCGGCTCGGCCGCCGGTTTGGCAGGCTCGATCGGCTGCACGGTGGAAGGCTGGGGCTCGGCCGAAAACAGACCAGCCTTGAGGCCTCCCGGCTCACGCTGCGTCGGCGTCGACGCTGCCGGCTGCTCATCGGTCTTCTTCCTGCGCGGAATGGGCGGGGGCGGCACCGGTCGTCCGGCACCCTTGGCCGGCTCGGGCGCACCACCCGGAGACGCATCGAAAACCATCCCTGGCGCAAGCGGCGCCTCGGCTGCCTGCGCGGGCGCTCCGGAGGCAGCGACAGGCTGTGCCGCCGGGCTCGTCTCGGCCCCGGCCGCCGGCGCCGTTCCAGCGAAGGAGTGCCCACACCCAGGGCAGATTTCCGCATCCTGAGTGGTTATGCGCCCGCATTCCGGACAGGGCTTCGTGACGATATCGAACTTGATTGTGGTGCCACCGGCTTCGAAGCTCGCCTTGGGTACCGTCGACTGCAGCTTGTGCTTTTCCCGGTATTCCTCGATTTCTTGCGGCGGCGGGATCATGATCACCGAGCCACGCTTGAGCTGCGCCACGGGAGCGCCTTTAACGTCGGTGTCGGTCGACAGTCCGTTGACCTCGGCAAGCAGTTTCCAAAGGTGAACGTCCTGCAAGGCCGGGTGCTTGATGGCCACCGACTTCAGCGTGTCGCCCAGGCGGACGGTATACTTGATGCGCCCGCTTTCATCCTTCTGTGAACCGACTGGTCCGAGCAGCTTCTCGACGTTGCTCCGCCGGCGCTTTGCCGCAGCCACTGCCTCGGCCGTCAGATCATCCACTGACTCGCCGCCTGCCTCTCCTGCCGCTGCGGCAACTGGTTCGGCACCCTTTTCCGCGTCCTCCACCCGGTAGTCCTCGACAGATCCGCCGAACTTGGCCGCCAGCTCTTCCTCGGCAGTGAGCGGCTTGCCCTGAGCCGAGGCAGCGGTGCCGTATTCGTACTGACCAGTGGCGGCTGCCCCGAACATCCGCCCGCGGAAGTCGCGAATGTCCGTGGTCGTCGGCAGCCAGATCACCATCTTTGGCCTCAAGTCGACAATCTGTTTGCCCTTTTCCACTCGCACCGGGATTGTATTCTTGTTGATTTCC
>DATNRD010000041.1:0-3113 GCA_036703665.1 Candidatus Obscuribacterales bacterium | reverse complement strand
TTCGAACAATCTCTTGCCAGCCTGCAGTCACTCACCTCCAGTGCTTCTGAAAGACCTGCCGTGTTCTACTGCGTTTGGCCGCAGCCGCTTTTGACTGTCGGGGCGAACAGCTTCCTCGACGAAGCGATACGTGTGTGCGGGGGATACAACATTGCCGGCAAGCTGGCCGGCAGCTATCCGCACTTCAGTCTCGAGCGCCTGGTCATGGCCGATCCGGATGTAATTGTCCTGCCGTACGAAGCCCGCGGCCAGAAGTTCTTGGCGAGCAAGGTCTGGCGATCCATGAGGGCTGTCAAGAACGATCGACTGTTCTTTCTGCCGGAGCCGCGGGATGACCATCTGGCTCGTCCAACGCTGAGGGTTATCGAGGGGCTGCGCTGGCTGGCCTCAAGGCTGCACCCGGAGCTGAGCGACCGGGTTGAAGCCTGGTACGATAAGGTGCAGAGGAACTTGAAGTAGGCGACAGGCGATAAAAATCATCCTTTCGGAGTACGCCCCGGGATGTTGCTGCCGGACGTCACTTGACATAGGCTTGTAGGCAGGGTAGCTCATCGCGCTGCGGTCCCCCGGATGAGCCACAGCGAGACGACGGCGGCGACACCGTCGGCCGCCGAGCGACCCTGATGCGCGCAGCCAAGGAGGCGCCGCTTGCCAGCCTCCGGAGCATGAGAGCGATGCGGAGTCGCGAAGCGACGGAGCGCTTATGAAGTGTACTTTTGTTTACCCGACCCGGGTTGGCTTCAACGAAACAGACTGCATGGCTATAATTTGCAACTATGGTGCAAAAGGTATCCTTGATTGACGCCAAGAGGTGGTGCAGGTAATGGGTCACCTCATCGTCTGTGGGCTTAACTATCATTCAACGCCTCTGGCGATTCGGGAGCGCTTCACCATTCCTGAGTCCTGCTTGAGTCATGCCCTGAAGGCGCTTGCCGCCATGCCGCACGTCGACGAGGCAGTGGTTCTGTCGACGTGCAATCGAACAGAGGTCTATGCAGTGGTCTCAAGCGTTCAGGCGGGGCTTCAGGAGATCGAATCGTTTTTCCTGTCGGCACAAAGGATTGCCGATCACGAGTCTCTGCGACCCAACTTCAAGCTGCTGCGAGATGATGTGGCCCTGCACCTTTTCAGGGTGGCCAGCGGGCTGGACAGCATGATTCTCGGTGAAGGGCAGATCATGGCTCAGGTGAAGGCTGCCCACCAGGCCGCTCTGAAAGCCGGAACCGCCGGCGCCATGCTGGATCAGCTGTTCAAGATGGCCCTCAATTGCGGCAAGCGCGTGCGCTCCGAGACATCCATGTCTCGCCGGGCCGTCTCCGTGAGCTCAGCCGCGGTGGAGCTGGGGCGCACAGTGCTGGGACGGCTCAAGGACAAAAATACCGTTATAGTCGGCGCAGGCCGCATGGCCCAGATCTGCCTCAAGCATCTTTTAGCCGAGTCCGGCAGCGGAAAGATCATCCTTCTCAACAGGACCCCCGAGCGCGTCGAAAATCTCTTGCGCAACTCGCTGCCCAACCGAGAGCGCACAAAGGCCAGCTTTTCGTTTGCCGAGCGCCACGCGCTGGCCGGCGCGGCGGACCTTGTCATCGTTGCCACCAGCGCGCCCGACTTCGTTCTCAAAGCTGCGGAACTCAAGCAGCAAGGCGTGAGCGGCAGTCCCGTAATCATCGACATCTCCGTTCCGAGAAACGTCGAGCCCGAGATCGCCGAGATTGAAGGCGTGAGGCTCTTCAACGCCGACGACCTTTCCAGCATCGTCAATCGAAACCTGGCGGAGCGCGAGGCACTGGTTGGAGAGGCTGAGAAGATTGTTTTTCAGGCGCTGGATGATTACCACGGCTGGCAGCGGTCACTGCTGGTGGTGCCCACTATCGCGGAGCTGCGGCAGAAGATCGAATCTATTCGTCTGGAACAGATGGAAAAGAGCCAGTGTACGCGTCAGACCGCACAGGATGGCAATGAACCGTCGCAGACCTGGGGCCCGGGGCAGATCGAGGAAATCAGCCGGGCAATCGTCAATCAGATACTGCACCACCCCACGGTACAGTTGAAGGCTACAAGGGACTATCAGATTCTCAAGCAGCAGGCGGAGTCCCTGCGCACTCTCTTCAATCTGGACGACAACACAGGCAGTCCGGGCAGCAATCGCAACAAGGCACGGAAAGCTGCGTCTTGCACACATACCACTTCAGCTCGCGGGTCTTAACCCGCTCTGCCGGTGCCGGACAGGAATCTACACACGGTGAGGGTAGGCACTCGGGAGAGCAAGCTTGCCTTGCTACAAACAGATCTGGTCGTCGGTCGCCTGCGGGAGCGGTTCCCTGACATTGCCTTCCAGATAACTCCTGTGACAACCCACGGTGACAAGGTTCTCAACAAGCCGATCGCCGAAGTTGGGTCCAGGGGTGTCTTCGTCAAAGAGCTGGAAGAAGCGCTACTTGCAAGCGAGGTCGATCTCGTCGTCCACAGTTTGAAAGACTTGCCGACCGAGCTGCCGGCCGGACTCACACTGGCTGCCGTGCTGGACAGGCAAGATCCCAGGGACGTCCTGGTCAGCCGTAACAATGCGCTTTTCCAGCTCCTGCCGCCCGGCTCGAAGGTGGCAACCTCCAGCCGCCGGCGCGCAGCACAGCTAAAAGCGGCGCGGCAGGATCTTCATTTCATGGACATCAGGGGCAATATCCCCACGCGTCTGAGAAAACTTGATGAAGGCGCCTGCGACGCCATGGTGCTGGCTGCCGCCGGCCTCCTGCGCCTAGGGGAGAACGGCAGGATCGCGGAATACCTGGATGTGGAATTCAGCACCCCTGCCGCCGGTCAGGGCGCGCTAGCCGTGGAGTGTCGCCAGGATGACGACAAGATCCTGCACATGGCAGCGTCCATAGAGGACAAGCCGGCCAGGGCGGAAACCACAGCCGAAAGAGCATTTCTCGAAAAGCTGGGCGGGGGCTGCTCCGTTCCCATCGGCGCCGTATGCCTTACGCTTCCCGACGGGCGTCTCAGCCTTACAGGATGCGTCGCGTCGCTGGATGGGTCCAGGATATTGCGCCGCTCCCTGGACGGCTCGCCTGATCGGCCTGCTGAACTGGGTGCCGGGCTCGCCGACCTTTTAT
>DATNRD010000040.1:0-3166 GCA_036703665.1 Candidatus Obscuribacterales bacterium | reverse complement strand
CATTCTGCCCTCGAGCAAAAGCGTCGGAGCATGTTCGCAACATGCGAGATTCTTCGTCGGGGCTCCGCCCCTCCTCAGAATGACAAGTCATTCTGCCCTCGAGCAAAAGCGGCAGAGCAAGTTGGCAACATGCGAGATTCTTCGTCGGGGCTCCGCCCCTCCTCAGAATGACAAGTCATTCTGCCCTCGAGCAAAAGCGGCGGAGCATGTTCGCAACATGCGAGATTCTTCGTCCGGCTCCGCCGCGACAGGATAGCACCAGGCGGAATGAACTACCGGTTGCTTGACAGGTTTGGTGGCGAAGGCAAGATTTTGGCGATGCCGGCTTTGATCTTCTCGGTCCCTGAGAATCCCAGCGTATAGGCGACGACCTCATTGGTGGCATTCAAATAGAGAACGGCCGGAAGTGGATTGATTCCGTACTTCTTGAGCAGCACATCATTGGCCGGATCGTCTGCGTCTAGGCTCACGAAGTTAAGGCGGTCTCCACAGTCCTCCAGCAGCTCCCTTATGGCATGTTCAAGCGTATAGATTGCCACCGGCCGCGCGACAGGCGATATTCGCCAGCCAGAGAGAAAGTTCCGAGAGCTGCCATGTGCGATCACCGAGCGAACCGCGCAGGTCGACTTCGGCCGTAAGCGCGAGCACCTACTTGCTGGGCTTCATTCCGCCCAGCGGCGTCTTCGTATCGATCACCGTCCATGTTTTTCCATCACGGCTTCTTATGGCGGTTTCCTTTGTGATGCCATCGGGATACTGGGTGAAAAACCCTTCCCCTGTGTCAACTGTGACGCTTCCGTCCTCGTTGACTTTTGCCAGCTGCTTACCGGCGCGATCAACATAAATGCCGCTGCCTTTCGGTTGCTCTTTGGCACCGGGCGGCAGTTCCACCATGGACGAAGGGCCGATCTCGATTTTCCGGCCGTCCTCGCGGGTGATTGTGGTGCCCTCGGTGACCGTGACCTTAACGCCGTTCGGATACTCCGCCGTCGTACTTTCTCTGCCATCCGAGTCCACATCGCGCTTGCAACTTATGCCGGCATCTCGCAGGTCCTTCGCACCGACTTCTGTGCCGGTGCGGAAGTCCGACGACATCGCCAGAAGATCCAGCGAAGGCAACACCCCTGAATCAACAAGATCGACGGTCTTTTGTTGAATATCCTGTGTCCATTGACCTGGAGCGGTTCGCTCCAGAGTGTACGCCCCGAAACTGTTGGACTCGCTCTCCTTGGCTGCATCAACTGGTCTGGTCGCTTCGAAGTTCTCGGTGCTGGCCATTGCCTCTTCCTCCCTGAGCCCAGGAGTAACCTGGTTAGTAAAAGCTATTGGGGGTTTCCAAACGCTGCGCGTACAATGCGGTCTTGCGCTGTCATGAGCAACCTTACGGCCAAGATGTATCCAAGTTGTTTACCGAGCGAATGAAAGGCTAGCCTATCGGACAAGCAGTGTGCGGAACCTGCTCGGGCGGAATGGCAGCGACCTGGCGGAAGGACCGGCGCCCAGCTGCTCCAATTCTGCGGCGATGTGGTGTGCGGCCCGAGGGTGGGACACCTTGAGAGCGGCTGCTCGCATTGACTCCAGGCGCCCGGGATCATCGAGTAGCCAATCCACTCTGCAAGCCGGCACCGGAAGGTTGTTGCAGCGAATGGCAGCGCCCTCTTTCAGGAAGTGGTTCGCGTGGCGCTCCTCCTGTCCCGGGATAGGATTTACCACAACGAACAGCAGCCCCGGGGACAGTCCCTCAGAAGTGGAAGGGTAATCAGCCGGGTGCCGGACTCGCAACCTGGCCAGTCTCAATAGATCCGGACGTTCGGAGAAGCGGCCAGCAAACATCTTCCCACTTGCTCCCATGAATACTGTCGCCTGTCTTCGGCAGCTGTCGCGCATAATGGAGGTACCGGCAGCAGCGGCCCTTTTGCGCGCCTTTATCTTCCATGTCCACTACGCCGCCCACCGCACAGACCGTCAAGCAACCCGGCACCGGGACGAAATCCCTTTGGTTCGGGCGGCTGCGCAGGTGGGCGGTTGTCTTGCCGGCCACCTATCTGACATTGATTCTGGCGATGCGAACGCCGCTCTACGATGCCGCCGCGCTCCGCCCCTATCCACCGGATGAGAACTACTACAAGCAGGTGCGGGGCCTGCCCGGGCTCAAAGAGCTCTTCATCCCGACGAACGACACCAACCGGCTGCACGCATGGCTTTTCAACCCCAGAGGGTCAAGTACGCTGGTCATTGTGCACCACGGCAATGCAGGCAACGTGCTGCACCGCCTTTATCTGGTCAGTGCGATCCTGCCGTGCGGGGCAGCGGTGCTGCTGTATGACTATAGAGGATACGGCAAGAGCACGGGCACAGCGAAGCTATCGGGACTGGTGGAGGATGGACTGAACGTTTACGACTTCGCGCGGACCCGTCTTGGATTCAGCCCCGATCACATTGTCAATTTCGGAGAATCAATCGGTACCGGCGTTGCATGCCAGCTGGCTTCGATGAGGCCTTCTGCCGGTCTGATCTTGCAGTCGGCGGTCGGATCACTGCCGCGAGTCGCACATGCACGCATTCCCGTACTTGGGCTCATTCCGGAAGCGATGTTTCCGGCACCGCACTTCGATAACGTCGCGCAGATCAAGAAGGTGCGTGTCCCCGTCCTCATGTTCCACGGCACCGCCGATGGGCTAGTGCCGGTCGAACACTCCCGCATGATCTTTGCCAACTGTTCCACACCAAAGCAACTGATCCTTATTCCCCAGGCGGGGCACAACGACAACCCGGCTGACAGCCAAGATTATCGCGATGCGCTTTGCCGGTTCTTGGATAGTCTGGGATGGAGATCCGGGACACAGAATCAACCCCGATGACCAGCGCCATACATACTACTCTTGCTGCCTGACCTGGCCGGCTCAAGCTCCTTGAGTCTTGGCATAGATGACTTTCTCTATCACTTCGGCGACCACCTGATCCGGAGTCGAGGCACCGGATGTGACACCAATGACGACACGCCCGTCGGGCAGCCAGCCTTCTTCCACCACTGCCCTGCCGGACCCGAGAGGTTTGTGGCTTATGCGATTTCCCGGGCCTATGCATGCCGGGCCGTCGATGTGATACGCAGGAATACCTTTTCCCACTGCGATTTCGTGGAGGTGACCGGTGTTCGATGAGTTGT
>DATNRD010000039.1:0-9269 GCA_036703665.1 Candidatus Obscuribacterales bacterium | reverse complement strand
TTTCCAGCCGCCCCCACCGTCAAGGGACGAGATTCCTCGCTTCGCTCGCAATAACGCGGGGTGAGCACCGCCTGTAATACTACGGTCCCGTGCTAGGTGGGCACAGGCTTGCCATGAGATCGAGCAGGGTGGACAGAGGTCGAATATAAAGGAAAGGTTAGAACTGACCTGGCTGTCAGGGCGCTCCGGCGAACACGTCAGGTAAGATTTGTATATCACAATACACACGCTATCTCGGATAAGAGAAACAACCATGTCACACCTTAATCCAAATGATGTAAAGCGTCTTTACGATTCGCTGGAGGCCAGGCACGAGGAGGCACGCAAGAAGCTCGGGCGGGCGCTTACCACGGCGGAGAAAATTCTCACCGCACACCTGGACAAATGGCCGGACAAGCCGCTGGCACGCGGTGAGAGCTACGTATTTTTGCGCCCCGACAGAGTCGCGATGCAGGATGCGACGGCACAGATGGCGCTCTTGCAGTTCATGCAGGGACAGTTCAAGACAGTAGCGGTGCCCACTACCGTGCACTGCGATCACCTGATCCAGGCTCGTGTCGGGGCGAATCCTGATTTGGAAGCCGCCCTCAAGGAAAATGAGGAGGTCTACAACTTTCTGCGCACTGCCTGCGCAAAGCACGGAATCGGATTCTGGAAACCCGGTTCGGGCATCATTCATCAAGTCGTCCTGGAGAATTACGCTTTCCCGGGCGGGCTCATGATCGGTACCGACTCGCACACACCGAACGCCGGCGGGCTGGGAATGATTGCCATCGGCGTGGGCGGTGCCGACGCCGTCGACGTAATGGCAGGCGAGCCCTGGGGCGTACGCTGGCCCAAGCTCGTCGGCGTGAGATTGACCGGCGCGCTCAACGGCTGGACATCTCCCAAGGATGTGATCTTGCGCCTGGCAGGCATTCTCACCGTCGCCGGCGGCACGGGCGCAATCATCGAGTATTTCGGCCCCGGTACCAGGTCAATCAGCTGTACCGGCAAGGCAACCATCACCAATATGGGCGCCGAACTCGGCGCAACCACCTCGATATTCCCCTACGACGACCGCATGTCCAGGTACCTCCGGATGACCCGGCGGCAGGCGATTGCCGATCTTGCCGATCGGCACGCATTAGCTCTTGTGGCCGACCCTGAGGTAGAGAAGGATCCCGAAAAGTATTTCGATCGCATTGTCGAGATCGACCTGGACAAACTCGAGCCCTATGTGGTCGGGCCTCATTCGCCCGACGTGGCCAGGCCGATTTCCGCATTGGCTAAAGAGGTCGAGGAAAAAGGCTACCCGGAGCGCTTGAAGGTCGCTCTCATCGGCAGCTGCACCAACTCCTCCTACGAGGACATGACCAGGGCAGCCGACATCGCCAAGCAAGCAGCGGAGCGAGGGTTGAAAGTGAAGTCGAGCTTCATGATCACCCCGGGGTCCGAGCAGATCCACAAGACAATCAAACGGGACGGACAGCTCCAGACACTCGAGCAGATCGGCGGACGGGTTCTCGCTAATGCCTGCGGCCCGTGCATCGGGCAGTGGAAGCGCGAGGACATAACGCCGGGCGAGACCAACTCGATTATCACCTCATTCAATCGCAACTTCAGGCGACGCAACGACGGCAATCCAGAAACGCTTGCCTTCATCGGCAGCCCCGAGATCGTCACGGCGTTTGCCCTGGCCGGTACCCTTAAGTTCAACCCGCTGCAGGATACTATCGAGTGCGCGGACGGCACGAAGGTGCGACTCAATCCGCCCGAAGGGGAAGAGTTGCCGGAAGACGGGTTCCTCGCAGACGACTCCGGGTTCCAGCAGCCGCCCGAGGACGGCAGCAGCGTAGAGGTGCTGGTCAAGCCGGACAGCGAGCGGCTGCAACTGCTCGAGCCTTTCGCCGCCTGGGATGGCAAAGATCTGGTAGAGCTGCCCATTCTCGTCAAGGCGCTCGGAAAGTGCACCACTGACCACATCTCGCCTGCCGGAGCCTGGCTGCGTTATCGCGGGCATCTGGACAAGATCAGCGACAACATGTTCATAGGCGCCGTCAATGCCTTTACAAACGAAACCGGCACCGGACTGAATGTCTTGACGGGAGAGCGAGCCGCGTTTCCGCAGGTCGCTCGCCAGTACAAGGCCAAGGGGCTCGGCTGGGTGGTCGTGGGCGACCAGAATTACGGCGAGGGATCCAGTCGCGAGCACGCCGCCATGTCGCCGCGATACCTGGGCTGCAGAGCGGTGATCGTGCGCAGCTTCGCGCGAATTCATGAGACGAACCTGAAAAAGCAGGGCATCCTGCCGCTCACCTTCTCCGACCCAGCCGACTACGACAAGATCCGGGAAACCGATCGAATAAGCATCATAGGCCTGGACAAGCTGAAGGCAGGGCAGCCGGTGAAGGCGTTCATTCATCACGAAGACGGTCAGAAGGAACCGATAGAGCTCAAGCACACGATGACCGACGAGGAGATCGAGTGGTTCAAAGCCGGGTCGGCACTCAATGTCATCAAGTCCCGGCGCGAGGGAACGTGAGCGCTGCAAGCAAGGTGGCAGGAAGAGTCAATCCGGCACCGGGAGCGGCCAGGCACGGATTGATACTGTTGGCGGTTGCCGCCCTGTTGGCCTTCGGTGCCCTTCTATCCGCCGCGTGTGCGGCACGCGATCTGCCGCTGTCTTCCGGTCATGCACCAGAACTCGACGGCGGGGTCGGCTGGCTCAACAGCGAGCGACCGTTGCGGTTGAAGGAGCTGAAGGGCAAGGTCGTGCTGCTTGATTTCTGGACATTTTGCTGCATCAACTGCATGCACGTTATCCCTGATCTCAAGCGCCTTGAGGCTAAGTATCCCGGGGAGCTGGTGGTTATCGGGGTCCACTCGGCCAAATTCGACAACGAGAAGGAAACCGCCAACATACGCGAGGCGATTCTTCGGTACGGCGTCGAGCACCCGGTAATAAACGATGCCGATTTCGCTATCTGGCGGGCGTATTCGGTAAACGCATGGCCGACCCTGATTCTAATCGACCCGGAAGGCAAGGTTGCAGGCAGGTACGCAGGAGAAGGCCATTACGAGGAGCTGGACAGCGCAATCGCAGCCCTGGTGGACCGGTTTGGCAAAGCCGGCAAGCTTAACCGCCAGCCGCTCAACCTGAGGCTGGAAAAAAGCCGCGTGGCTGACCGTCCGCTGTCCTTCCCGGGCAAGATTGCCGGCGATCCCGCTACCGGGCGTCTATTCATAGCCGATTCCGGACACAATCGCATAGTAGTGGCCAACTTGAGCGGCAAGATCCTCGATGTTATCGGCTCCGGCAAGCAAGGAGCGACGGACGGCAGCTTCGCGCGCAGCTGCTTCCATCATCCTCAGGGGCTGGCGCTCAAGGACGGGAAGCTGTACGTGGCCGATACCGAGAACCACACCATAAGGCTCGTCGATTTCGACACGCGAACGGTCAAAACGGTGGCTGGCACCGGACGGCAAGGCGAGGCGCCAGGTGGGGCCGGCATTGCCCTGAAGACGGCGCTCAGCTCACCGTGGGACATCGTGCAGGCAGGGGACAGACTGTACATAGCCATGGCAGGTTACCACCAGTTGTGGGTATATGACCCGGCGAAAAATCGCATCGGGCCTTACGCCGGAAGCGGGCAAGAGGACATCGTCGATGGTCCGCTGGCGAGCGCTGCGCTCGCCCAGCCAAGCGGCATCACCACGGACGGTACCAGACTGTACTTCGCCGACAGCGAGGTGAGTGCCGTCAGATCAGCGGGTCTTGGCCCCGGTGCGACCGTCAACACCCTGGTCGGACGCGGGCTCTTCGCCTTCGGTGACGTAGACGGAAAGCTCGCTACAGCGCGCCTTCAGCACCCGCTCGGCATCTTCTCGTTCAACGGGCGGCTCTATGTGGCGGACAGCTACAATCACAAAATCAAGATCGTCGATCCGCTGACCGGTACCATTCGAACATTTCTAGGCATCGGCAAAGCCGGGCTGGCAGACGGCAAGCCCGGTCGTCTCGCCGAACCTGGCGGTCTGACGATTTTGAACGGAAATCTCTATATCGCTGATACCAACAATCACGCTGTGCGCGTGGCCAACATCTTGAGCGGTGAGTTGAAGACACTAGGACTGAAAGGCTTTCCCCGTGCCATCCCGGAAAGCAAGGAAAGGTAACGGAGAGTCCCGGTGACCTGCCCAAATTACCCAAGCGAGGAGCCCGTAGAAGTCCCTGGGGCGTCTATCTATAGCCAGCGCTCATGAGTCATTCGGAAATCCGTCCGGTCAGTTTCACCCGCCGGGTCCCAGAGAAATCCCGGCCTTCTTCATAAGACCGTAAATCCTCCCCACGCCCGGCCCGAGCACTACCTTGGCACCGGCGGTCGGATAGCGGGAAACAAGACCGACGAGTCGCCCCTGCACATCGAACACTGGTGCGCCGGAAGCCCCTGGCAGAACGCTGTCGATAAGAAACTCTTCTTCCCAGGCGAACTTCCGCCAGTACCTCCAACGAAGCCTCGCATTTCGAGGCCTCCCGGGTCAATGTCCGGTAGCCCTGACTGGAAACAGCACATTGAACTGGGATCGAGCACGGCCGACCAGCGCTCTGGCGGCTCAAGAACCGTTTGCGTTCGTGCGCTGGCCGCCAGCAAACAGCAGTGAACCCGGGAACAACGAGGGCGCAAGGGGCAGCGTGGCGTGAGCTGCGGCAAAACCCTATCCATTCTGCGTCGTCGTTGCTTTATAATCCTGGAGTTTTTCCAGTTCTTTTTTCAGCTTGGCGATGGCCTGGTCGAACCGGGGCAAACAGTTCTCGTGATGTGGGTTGCCGGCAAACTTTTCATCGTGAGCGGCTTTTTCTCTCTCGATGGTTTCGATCGTTCGGCTTATGTACTCCCTGTCCATTCCCAGCTCCCAGCACAGTCCATCCGGTCACTTCAGCGCTTTATAGTTTCGTCGTATCATTTTAGACTGGCTGAGCACATCGATCATAGAGTGACGGGGATTTATGCTGATATACGAAGTGAATCTCGAGGTCGAGGACGACGTTGCCGCCGCCTATGCCGGATGGCTGGCGGATCACATTCAAAAAATGCTTACCTTCAAAGGCTTTACCTCGGCACAGTGGTTCTTCCGCCTACCTGAGGAGGAAGGCCGCGAGGCAACGAGCAAGAAGCTCTGGACCGTTCAGTATATGGTGGAGAGTACGGAGAGTCTTGAGGAATACTTTCGGCAGCACGCTGAGGCGACCAGGAAGGAAGCGGAAGACCGCTTTGGCGGAAAGTTCAAGGCGGAGCGCCGTGTGCTGCACCTCCTGAGCGTCGCGGTCAACCAGGAAGCGCTGGCCCAACACATGCGCGAAGCCGGCATAAGCGAAAGCCAAACCGGCGCACCCAAACCGTAACCCAATGGCACCCGAATAAGGAACCTTCGCACCTCTGGGGGCGCCGGCATCCCGCCTGCTGGAAGCCGGCGCCCCCAGGTACAACCGGTAGGCTCAGTGTGGTCTGGACCCACGTGAGCGCCATCGAAGCATAACCTGACGCTCCATCCGCTCTAGTTGCCGAACCGTTCGGAGACAACTAGCGGCGAGGCACCCGGTACTTCCGGCAAGCTCCGGAGGAACTTACTGAGCGAGGCCTTGAAAAGCTCGGGTTCGGTGCCCGAGATGTCGTTGTGACCAGTCGTGGGCAACGGCACTAAAGTCTTAGGTTCGCTGGCCTGGGCGTAAAGCTCCTCGGCATGCGAGAAAGGCACAAGCGTATCCAGCTTTCCGTGAAAGATCAGCAAAGGGGGATGGCGTCCCTGAAGGGCCACCAGATTGTTCAATTCCGGGCGCGGGAAAAGCCACTCCGGATAAATGCGCAGCAAAGGCAGGACATGCTTGCCTATTCTGCTTAGCGACGTGAACGCCGACTGCAAAATCAATCCGGCCGACCCCCTGTATCGGGACGTGTGGCACGCAACGCCGCAGCCAAGGGACTCACCATAGATGACAACATCCTCGGGAGCGAACTGCTGCTCTGTAACCAGATAGTCGTAAGCTGCCAGCCCGTCCTCGCAAACGCTCTTGAGCGAGGGACTGCCCTCGCTCAAGCCATAGCCCCGATAGTCGTAAAGGAAGACCGAACCGCCCGCCTCGATCAACAGTTTCACGAGACCGAGCCGGTACGTGAGGTTGCCGGCGTTGCCATGATTGAAAAGGATGACCCACCTTGTGTCCTCACGCCTGAACAGCCAGCCGTGCAATTGCCGGCCATCCGGAGCCGGGAAGAACACCTCCTTCCGGGTCAGTCCGTTCAATGAATCGCATTCATAGTTGCCTGCCGGGAATCTATCCGGCTTGAAGAGCATGCTTCCGTACAAAGACACGAAAACGCGCGGAGACAGTGCTACGTAGAGGGCACCGAGCGCGGCAACGGGGGAAAGCAGGCGTCTGACCATCAGGCGGGAAAAACGAACTAGAGGCTCTTTTGAAAGATCGTAACATCCAGCCAGCGGTTGTGCTTGCGCCCCACCTCTTTCAGTGTGCCAACGAGCTCAAAGCCGAACTCCCTGACCAATTTGAGACTGGCGGTATTTTCGCTGCAGATGAGAACCACCGCGGTGTGAAAGCCGCTTTCCCGTGCTGCGGCCATCAACGCCTCCATTAGCCTTCGCCCCAGACCAAGCCCCAGGTACTCATGAGCAATATACAAAGACGGTTCAACCGTCTGCCGGTACGCGCACCGTGTGTGGTAGAACGACCAGCTTGCCCAGCCTACGACTTTCCCTTCGCACTCCGCAACCAGGACCGGCAACCTATTGGAAACGTGATCGTCCCACCACTTCCGTCTTTGCTCTTCCGTCTGCTCCTCGGTGTCGAATGTGGCAGTGGAGTTGACCACATAGTAGTTGTATATGCGGCGGATTTCAGCAAGGTCATTTGCAGCAGCCCGACGCACTGTTACAGGCTTCGCCGCCACGTGCTCGAAAAGCTCTGGCATACCAACCCTATCTCGCAATTTGGATCGCCACTCTGTAGCGTGCCATCGCAGGTGATGTTATCACAGACGAAACCCTGCACGCGCCCGCGCCTCCGGAGTCTTGACATGCGACCGATGACACAGCTTGACAATCCAATCACGATTGGGTGTTTAAGTTACATTGCGGAAAGTGCACCAACAAATTCTCGGCGCGTCGGGCGATCCAGGCGACTTGAAGTATGTTTAACCGGGTCACTCATCCTAAAGGATGATCACCCATCGGGGGATACGTGGGAGGATGCACCGGAGCTTGATGGGTGCCATACATTCGCAAAAATTCCATCCGATCGGCTAGTTTGACATCCCCCATTCTAGCCATTCGACGATTGAACCTTACCTAGCAGTTGCCGGAAGATTGCACGACATGAAAGAGCGCCCGTCACCGCGGGCGGTGCTGTGGTGCGCCCTGTTCCGAAAAGATTGGCGTTGCTGTCGACCCCTTCGCCGCCCCCAACCATGAAGCAAATCCTACCTACAGCCAGATCCCAGGGGAATCTACTTAATGAAGCCATATAAGTTTCGCCGCCGCAGATCAATTCGGGCGCGCAGCAAGAACGCCGGTCGTGAGACACGGTGGCTTTCAGGCACACGTGCTCTCGTGTCTTTACTTGCCTTCTGTGTCGCCTTGTATGGCATGCCACTGGCAGCCCACGAAGCGGGCGAACAATGTCCAGCGCACGAAGCTGTGATAAACGTTTCTCACGATACAGCCATCTTGGATGCAAGCTGCCTGCAAGACGTGTCGAAGATAAAGGTGTCGCGCGGAGCCACAGCAGTCATAAACTTTGCCAATGCTGATACTGTCAACCTTTCGGGAAGTTTGGTCAATAAGGGCAGGGTATTTGCGATCTCTACAGACCAGGCCGTAACTACAGCAGCGATCGCTGCCCTGAACATCAGGAACGGTCGAAATGCAGTCATCTCATCAATTCTGCCGGCTGACGTACTTGCCACAATCAATTCTTCTCTGGTCAGCGATCTGAATCTGACCTTGTCGGCCGTGCGAACCATCATCAACGCCGGCACAATCAGTAGCGCCGGCAACCTCACCTTGGCAGCCGGCACGTCCATCATCAATGCGTCGCCCACGGGTATGGCCACCATCCAGGGCGCCTCTAATGTCAACCTGATCACCAACAACCTGATAAATAGCGGCTTCATCAACTCCACGTTAGCGAATATCAATATCGCCAGCCAAACCATAGCCAACATGACCATAAGCAACACGCGTGGTGTGTTGGAAGCATTGCAGGGCGCCATCAATGTTTTGGGGAAGGGCGTGGCGTCCAACTTACACATACTTGGTGGCGACATCGTTGCTCGGACCCTGAATGTCAAGGCCGGGCTGGGCGACATAGATATCAACGTCGACAAGCTAGAGGGCTCGGTAAATCTTGAAGCCCTCAACGCGCACGTGCTCACAGCCACCGACACATTGAGGCTTGGCACTCTCAAGATCGCCGGAGACCCGTATTTCTACAATTCCGCCGGGGACATAGATCTAACCGGTGATTTGGTTTTCTACGGAGAACCGCTGTCCCTAATTGCCAGCGGCGATGTAACCGGCAGCGGTTTCATGCTCGACACTTCCAGCGGCACCGGGGACGGTGGCGATATATTCATTTGCGCTGGATGTGCCGTAACCCCTGTCGGCTCGGCAATGCCGCCACAGCCGGCGCTGTCGCCGCCATCGTTGGCGCTAACCGGAGGATCGGTTACGGGCGGCAACATCGACCTGAGCAATTACACGGTCAAAACCGTGAGCACGCAGGCCGGTGGCAGCGGGGGCGACATTTTAATGCTCGCCTTTGAGGGAAACCGGTCGGGAACCGGCAAAGTCCTCTTCAATGGCTCGATTGCATCAGGCGGCACCGGCACCGGCGCCAACGGCAATGTCACGGCCGTCGCCGGGCGGAGCGCCGGGGCCGCACTTGAACTCGTTGGACCTGTCGATACCAATGGCGGTGAAGGTGGGGGCGGTAACGTCAACCTGGTGACAGCTCAGCCGATTGCAACGGGGACGGTATTGCCCAACGGTCAATTCGTTCCCGCTACCTTTGGTTGGGGGATTATTAATGGCAATGCCAGGGCCGCCATCGGCTCACAAACGGCCAGGTCTCAGCTGTGGACGGCTGGGAATTTGACGATTAATGCCGGAAACATCGACCTGTACCGTGACACAACAATTACCTCGAAGCGCAACGTCACGCTGGCGGCCATAAACAACGTAATCGTCGGTGACGAGGATAGCGGACAGAAGCC
>DATNRD010000038.1:0-3504 GCA_036703665.1 Candidatus Obscuribacterales bacterium | reverse complement strand
CGTCACCGCGGCACATGATCCGCGGCCCCATTGAAGCTCGCAGATCTTTGGCAGTATCAGACGAGTAAATGACGTCACCGCGGCACATGATCCGCGGCCCCATTGAAGCCTTGGATAGTTTCCTGGCATTGATTTCGATATTCTTGTCACCGCGGCACATGATCCGCGGCCCCATTGAAGCAAACGGTCAAGTTCCTCGCGGATGAGTTCCGCCGTGTCACCGCGGCACATGATCCGCGGCCCCATTGAAGCGTCGGCGCCTGTCGAGTACCCGCTGCGCCTATCACGGTGACCGGGGGACATGCTCTGTGGCCCATTACATCCTTCCTCAAAATCCGCAGGAAGGCCTTACTAACTCATATTGAGAGTTGTTGTGAGCCACTATAGTTAAATTGCCCTACGTGCAACGCAAAATACGTGCACCGGACATTGCCGAAGAAAATACCAGGCTCTGAGAGTGATTGCCTGGATCGACCGTGAGTTAACTGCATCAGGGCTGCGATGCATAAGGACCCATCGCTTGCTCCGCGCACTCGCAAGCAAACTGCAAGATTCCTGCAGCATGAGTCAGCATGCGGATTCTGATTGCATAAGCACAGGCATGGTGGTATCCTTTTCTGTATCTACTGAATATAGCGTACTGGGAACGCCCTTGTGACTAGAGAGACACTCGATGGTGCCTCCACCGTTCGGCACGGATTGAATGTCTCCAATTAGATGCTGGGCAGGCTTCACCGGGAGGCTGTCGATTGTGACGGACGAATTGCTCTGGCCAGCGAGAAATGTAGCTGAGTATGCATATTGTCCCCGTCTGTTCTATTTCATGCAGGTCGAAGGGATTTTTGTTCCCAGTAGCGACACAGAGAAGGGCCATGCAGTTCACAGACGAGTAAATCGGCCAAGTGCGGCCATGGACGAACCAGAATGCGAAGAGGTAGATCCTGATCGTCCGAAAGCCGTGCGCAGTCTGGTTCTTAGCAGCCAGATTCTTAAACTGACCGCGACCCTGGATCTCGTCGAAGTCACAGGCTCCCAGGCGGTTCCGGTAGAGTACCGAAAGGGACGGCCAAGAAGGTTAGCCGTGAGCGCCTCGGATAGTGAGAACGAGGAAGCTGCTGAGGCTCTGACTTCTCAGCCAGAGCCATGGCCTACGGATAGAGTTCAGGTTGGTTTGCAGGTGCTTCTACTCGAGGAGGCCGGTTACACAGTAACGGAGGCCATCATCTACTATGCTCAAGAGCGCCTACGTTTGGAGATCGGTGTGGATGCGGCACTTAAGGCAGAAGCACTGGAAGTACTTAACGCAGCGAAGAAGTGTGCTGCCGGACCAAGACCTCTTCCGTTGATCAACGATCCTCGTTGTCTGCGTTGTTCGCTACAGCCTGTGTGTCTTCCTGATGAGATTAATTATGAGCGCTCGGGAGGCTCGGCGCCCGAACTGACCCCAAGAAAGATTTGGCCGCCCAGAGATGATGGAATACACGTTGTCGCGCAAGCCGAGGGCGTGAAGATTGGTGTGAGTGGGATGGAACTCAAGGTCATCGACAAGGATGGAAAGACGGCCAGGGGTATCCCGCTTGTTAATGTTGAGAGCCTCTCCGTTGTCGGCTCGGTTCAACTCTCGACGCAAGCAGTTCACACCCTGGCTGGACGGGGTGTGCCCATTGCGTTTCTGTCGTCAGCGGGGCGTCTTGTAGCGATGGTCGATCCGCTTGATTCGGTGAGTGCGGAGGTGCGGAAGGCACAGGTCCGGAGATTTGACGATCCGCAAGTGTGCCTCGACTTGGCGCGAGCACTAGTCGCTGCGAAGATCGCGAATCAGAGAACCCTCCTCATGAGAAACCACTTGTCTTTGCCGGACGGAGTACCTGCTGAACTTTCCAAGCTTATTGATCGGGTCGGAACTGCCCAGTCCTTGGATGAGGCGCGCGGGCATGAGGGGCAAGCGGCGGCTGTATATTTCGATCATTTTGCTGGCATGCTGAAGGGGCCGGAGGCAGCTGAGTTCGATGCAGTGGGAAGGCAACGGCGTCCCCCACCGGACCCGGTCAATGCTTGTCTGTCTTATGGCTATACCATGCTTACGCATGAGTGTGTGGCGGCGATCCGGCTCGCCAGGCTGGAACCTACTATTGGCGCATTTCACGTATCTCGACCTGGACGCCCGGCACTGGCACTTGACCTGATGGAGCCATTTCGCCCGCTTATTGCCGACTCTCTTGCCATTTCTGCTTTCAATCGTGGAGAACTAACGGCGGGGCATTTTCTGCGTACGGCTGCAGGTTGCGCTATGACCGATTCCGGTCGTCGTGCTTTCTTTAGCGCATACGGTAGGCGCATGGATACTGAGGTGACTCATCCGGTTTTCAAATATCGTCTCAGCTATAGACGTATGATCGTGTTGCATGCTCGCATGATCGCTGCCTGGCTGCTGGGCGAGATTGCATCACTATCTTTCTTGACGACTCGTTAAGCGAAGGGACTATTTATGCGGCGCTGCTATTTGGTCAGCTATGACATTCGCCATCCAAGACGCCTCAGGCGAGTCTATAAGGTGCTACGCGGATATGGGGAGCACTGGCAGTATTCCGTTTTCTTCTGCGTGCTGCGGGACATCGACCGCGTACGGCTGCAAGCAGCCCTAGAAAAGGAGATGAATCTGAAGGAGGATCAGGCGCTGATTGTGGATCTTGGCAGCAATGAGGACAATGCACGCGAGTCCGCCGTCACCATCGGACAGTCACTTCCCCAGCCTGAGCTGGGTATGATGGTTGTCTAATGGTTTGCTGATGATCAAGGCACTCATCAACTGCCGCTGCCTGTGTTGCTCACGACTGCTCGTGTTTGAAGGTTGACGAATTCTCGCGCGGCCAAGGGTGGCGCTGCGATGCTACCACGCTGTCTAGCGACTGCTCCCGACCAGGTTGTGCTGTCAACTACCGTTGATGTTGTCGTCGTTGCCTCGCGCCGGGCGCTCACACCGGATTGAGGCTCACGGCAGGTTGGCAGGGATGCGGCGGGCTTGCTGGAAGGCGTCCTCGAGCTGACTGTTCTCGCCGCTCTCGATGGCCTGGGCAATCATTTTGAGGCGCAGCGTAAGCTGCCCGAGGGCGGGCACGATCTCGCCACGGTTCTGCGACACGATCTGGCTCCACATCTCAGGCGGGCTGGCCATGAGGCGGGCTACTTGCCTGAAGCTGGTGCCGGACAGGGCGAGCATGTTCTTGATCTCGGATTCTGTCCGTCCGTCCGCCAGCTCTGCTCCCATGGCCACGGCCACGAGCTGGATGAGGTGGCTGAGTCTGGCCACGGCTGCGTCATGGGCTTCCGCGTCCGCAAGCGTGACCCGCATGCCCAGCTGCGTAAGCCAGCGGCCGAGGCGCTTGAGGGAAATCTCGGAGGATTTCGCTGTTGGAACAAGACAGAATGTCTTTCCTTCGACATCTATTTCAGCGGAGCCGGCCAGCCCGCTTTTCTCGCTGCCGAACAACGGGTGCCCGCCGA
>DATNRD010000037.1:0-6081 GCA_036703665.1 Candidatus Obscuribacterales bacterium | reverse complement strand
GAAGCTCACGTTGCAGAGCGGCAGACAACCAGTTGCAAATATCGTGATGAGAGGCTGTAAACGTGGCATGGGCGCGAGGACCTCAGCACACCCCCTGAGCAGACAGCCAGCTCATGACTTCACCGGCTCTTGCCTCGGGACCCTCACATTTAACTACGAAAGTCCTGTCGAGCAGCTCCCATTCGTAGAGTGTCGCGCGCACGAGGCGATCTATCTGCCGCTGATAGTCCGGATCGGTCCAGCGGAAGCCGTCCTCGGGGGGAGGGAACATGGGCGGCATGTAAACGACATGCGTGTACTTGCCGGCCTGCGAACGAGCCAGGCGGTAGTAGCTTTCCGTATCGTAGGTCATGGCAGAGCAAATATTCCATCGCTGCCAGAGGACCCAGCAATCCAGCGTCGACCTGTCCGAGATGAAGCTTCCCAGGCGGTCTTCTTCGGCAATCTGCGCCTCCAGCACCTGCCGCTTGAAGCCCTCCTGATCCGGGATTTCGCCGATTCTGGCGTACCCCATGCTGCGGCAAAGAGAGCGTCCGATCTCAGGAATAATCGGAAGTCCGAGCCGCGGAGCCAGTGCCTCGATAAGAACTGTCTTTCCAACGCCACTGGCACCGGTCACAATGATTCTTGTCATAAGCTCCGTCGTCGCACAAGAATGAACATATTCAGTGACAGCCGTTAGACATCCGCGATCAGCACAGCCGATGCGCTTCGCGCATCGTGCCTACTTAGCGCGCTAGCGCGCGCGGAGCGGGCGGGACGCCCGCGCTCCCAGGGGATTTGCCTACGCACTTCACTGAACATGTACACAAGAATCCTGTAGGCGCGCACCGCAATAGTAGTGAGACGCTGCCGTTTATCGGTTCTTCCAGGGAGCGCCGGCATCCTGCCGGCTGGACGCCCGCGCTTCCCGGGCACCAGATATCACGATAACCGCCACCGAGTCAGAGCGCGATCCTCCTCATGGCAGGCCGGCCCACCCGGCTTAGGCACGCTCGCTAATTTTACCTGGGCGACTCTTCGAGCGCTCGGTCCTTGCGCAGGGCCTGCGTCAGGTCGACGCCGGTGAAGCCCTTTACCATGGTGAGCGTTTGAGCAGCGACGTTGAGCACGTCCGCGGTAATCTTGCTGGCGCCGGCGGTATCACTGCCGGTGGCAAGCACGGTCATCTGCCCTATCTTCGACAGCGGTGAGGAAGCTGCCGAGACAATTTCCGGCAAGCGCTCGACAATCATGCTGGCCATGGCGGCGTCGTTGTACTGCTTGAAGGCCTCGGCCTTCTTGGCCATGGCCTCTGCTTCCGCTTCACCTTTGGCAGCAATCACGGAGGCCTCGGCAAGACCCTGGGCTCGCCGCGCCTCTGCCTGAGCAGTACCGAGCGCCCTGGTGGCTTCCGCATCGGCAAGCGCTTTGGCCTTGACGGCCTCGGCGTCTCCAATAGCCTTGAGCTTGGTGGCATCGGCGTCCGCCTGAGCGAGTATCTTGCGCTTTTCTTGCTCGGCTTGAGCCAGCAGCCGCACTTTGGTCTGTTCGGCTTCCGCCGGCTTGGTGACTTCTGCCTCGAGCTGCACCTGCCGCTTTTGCACTTCGACCATCTGCAGCTCGACTTCCTTTTGAGCCTCGACGATTTTTACCTTCTGTTTCTCCTCGGTCAGTTTCTGCTCTTGCTGCGCTCGCGAGATGTCGCCCGCCAGATTGCTGGCGGCCTGCTTGGCGGCTACTTCGGCCAGGTACTCGGCTTGCTTGACCTGTAGGTTCTTTTGAGCCTCTGCTACGAGCTCGTCTGCCCTCAGCTTGGCCGTGGCCTGCTCCTGAGTTGCCTTTGCCTGGAAGATCTGCGCATCGCGCTGGGCCTCCGCCTGCGCAATGGCTGCCTCTCGCTGGGCCTGCGCCTGGGCGATCTGAGTATCCCGGCTAGCCTGGGCAACACCGATATCGGCTTCGCGTTTGGCTTCGGCAGTGCGCTTGCGACCGAGCGCCTCCAGGTAGCCGACGTTGTCCTTGATCTCCTTGATCGTGAAAGAAACCACCGTCAGGCCCATCTTGGCCAGGTCTCCAAGGGATACTTCCTGGACGCGCTGGGCAAACGCGTCGAAGGACTGGATCAGCTCTTCAACCTCCATTGTTCCGAGCATTGCCCTCAGGTGGCCGACAAGGGTCTCGTGAGCGATCGAGGCAATCTCATCGTCGGACTTTCCAAGGAATTGCTCCGCTGCCGTAGCGATTGAAACGTCATCACCCTTCACTTTGACCTGCGCTACGCCTTCGACGAAGATCGGCACCCCGTTCTTGGTTATGATGGGGGCTGAAGAGCGAACTTCGATCGGCATGATTTCCAGACTGAGGAATTGCCTCTGCTGGATAACCGGCAGCACTACGGCGCCCCCACCCTTTACGATTTTGAACTGGCGATCCGCTTCCCCGGCCCCGAATCCAGAGACGACCATGGCTTCGTTCGGCCCGCACTTCTGGTAAAACCCAGCCATGATCCAACTGAGAACAAATAGTACGAAGAGTCCAAGCCCACCGAGCACTAGAACTTCCATCGAAAACATATTCTTCACTCTCCTCTGCCGATTGCAGCTCAGTAACGTGCCCTTAGATAACCTCTAGAATGACGGCGTGTACTCAAGAGCTTCCCGGGTTTGGCCAGGGCCTACCGACGGTTTCGTCATCGCTCCGGCAATTTCTCCTTGACCTCAAAGACTGTGGAATTATCGAGCAGGATATCGTCCCACGGCTCCACGTACACGACCCCATCTTTTATATCGCTAATCATCACCTTGGCGCCCCGCTTGAATTCCATATCGGGCCTGGCCGGTTTGGCCGGTGCCTGCAATCTGGTCGAACCCGATACGTACGTGACCTCTCCCACTCGTCCTTTCTGAATGGGGATGAGCACTTCTGCCGGGTGTCCGATAAGTTCGTTGACCCGGACTACGCTCGAGACATTCATCTTGAACATCATCCACCGCAACAGGCTAAGAACCTGTCCTGTGATAAGAAGGCTGATTATTATGGCCGGCGGTACCGTAAGCGGGCCGAGAAACGGTAGCAGTTTGGCCAGCAGCAGTCCAGAGATGCCGAAGAACGCCAGGAACACGGCGATCGTCATCGGACTGAGAATGGTGAGAAGGAAGCGGAGCGGCTTGAACCGGCGCCGCTCGATAATCTGCACTGGTCCGGCTTCGCTGGTGTGATGGGCAGGGACGACGTGATGCATGCCGCTGCTGGCAATGTCGATATGGGGAGATGCGTCCAGGTGCTTGACACCGGGCGCAAGAGCGTGCCCGCTGGGTGTGCCGGATTGGCCTGGTTCCGTGCCTCCGGAAGCATCGCCGTGCCCGTGCCCGATAGCGGCGTCGTGCCCGACGTCAGCATCGCCGTGCCCGTGCCCGATAGCGGCGTCGTGCCCGACGCCAGCATCGCCGTGCCCGTGCCCGATGGCGGCGTCGTGCCCGACGCCAGCATCGCCGTGCCCGTGCCCGATGGCGGCGTCGTGCCCGATGCCAGCATCGCCGTGCCCGTGCCCGATGGCAGCGTCATGTCCAAGGCCGGTATCGCCGTGCCCGATTCCTGAGTCTGCGTGCCCGTGCAATTGGCCCATAGCCAATCCGGCCACCAGATACAGGGTGCCGATTCCGGCGCTGACGATGTAGATTTGCGTGACTAGGTCGAGCATTCCGATGCCATGAAGGTTGAAGGCAAGGCCCCTGTCACCCGTGTTTTCCGCTGGACGCCATGTTCGTCAACTTTAGAAATACCCACCGGCGTAAGCCGATAAACTCGGCTTTTCAAATGTCCGTCATAATGAAAGGGGCCGGGAAGTGAAAGGAGAACTCCATTGGAGATTGTCCTCACGCACAACAACATGGATTTCGATTCTCTGGCGGCTCAGTTTGCGGTGACGAAGTTGTACCCGTCGGCGCGAATCCTGCCGGGGTATCCGCTGGTAGGCAATGTCCGGGAATTTCTGGCCCTTTACCGCGACAGCCTCCCGCTCTCGCAGCTGAAGTATCTGGATCTCGGACAGGTGACCCACGTGTTTATAGTCGACTGCCAGCAGATAGACCGTCTGGACGAGACTGCGCGGCGCCTGCTGACCGACCCCAAGAGAGCTATCAGCTACACGGTTTTCGATCACCACCACATGGACCCGGAGGGTCTGGGTCCGGGAGCGCGCGATGATTCCATAATCCGTCCGGTGGGTTCGACCACGACGCTTATCGTGGAGCAGATTCGCAAGCGCAAAATTCGCTTGACGCCTTTCGAGGCGACTCTGCTGGCTATTGGGATTTACGAGGACACAGGCTGCCTCACATATGGTGGCACCACCCCCGAAGACGCCGAGTGTCTGGCGTTTCTGCTCAAGCAGGGCGCAGACGTAACGAGGGTCAACGAGTACCTCCATCCCAAGATGAGCGAGGCTCAAGTGAAGCTGATGGAGCAGCTGATTCAAAACTCGACGACGCTTATGGTCTCGGGCGCCAAGGTGGTCGTTGCCCAGGGCAGCCTGCCCAGGTACCTGGACGGCCTTGCTACGCTCACCCGCAAGCTGGTCGAGATCGAGGCAGCCGATGCCGCCGTTACCGTCGTGCGTATGCGCGATCGGATTCACCTGGTCGGGCGCAGTGACTCGCCGGCCGTCGACGTGCGAGCGTTGCTAAGGGAGTTCGGAGGAGACGGTCACCCAGGCGCAGCCTCAGCGGTCACGCGCGGCGGAAGCATGAGCGAGATTGTCGGCAAGGTGGAGGCGGTGCTGCGCCTGCAGGTTAAGCCGGAGAAGACGGCTGCCCAGATAATGACCGCGCCCGTGCGCACGATCCGCCCGCGGACAACCATGGAAGAAGCCGGACGCATCATGCTGCGCTACGGTCTGGACGGGCTCATTGTGGTCGAGGGCGAACAGGTAGCGGGCGTCGTCTCACGGCGCGACATCGATCAAGCCATGCACCACAAGCTAGGACATGCACCGGTGCAGGGGTTCATGAGCCGTCCGGTGATCACCATCACGCCCGAGACGCCGCTCAGTCAGATACAGCACATCATGGTGTCCGAGGACGTAGGAAGGCTGCCCGTGCTCGATGAAGGGGGGCATCTTGTCGGCATCGTGAGCAGGAGGGAGGTGTTAAGAACGCTTTACGGGCAGTCGGCAGCTCCCGAGGAAGGGTCATTCCCCCTGCCGCCTGAGCGTCACGTATTCGTGCGCGACAAGCTCGACGCTCTAGACGAGACGACCCGCTGGCTGTTTTCGCAAAGCGGTGTGGCAGCGGCGCAATTGAACATGTCCGCATACGCCGTGGGCGGGTGCGTGCGTGACCTCTTTCTGGGCTCGCCTACCTTTGACCTCGACTTCGTCATCGAGGGCTCTGCCATAGAGCTGGCTCATGCGCTGGAAAGGGCTTTCCCTGCCCGCCTGCAGGTAGTGGCAAAGCACGAACGGTTCCAGACAGCGACGCTCATGTTCCACGGGGGGCAGAACCGGGAGGTAGATCTTTCAACGGCCAGGACGGAGTTCTATGAGTTTCCCGCGGCGCTGCCTACGGTCGAGGCGTCCAGCCTGCAGCAGGATCTGTTCCGGCGCGATTTCACGATCAATGCCCTGGCAATATGCCTGAATCCTGGCCGGCTGGGCGAGCTCATTGACTATTTCGGCGGACTGGAAGACCTGGAGGAGCGCACCATCAAGATTTTGCACCCGTTCAGCTTCATCGAAGACCCCACGCGCATTGTCAGGGCGGCACGGTTTGCCGCGCGCCTCGGATTCAGCCTCGATCCGCGCACCAGGGAGCAAGCGCAAAGGGCTATAAACATGGGGATTTTCGACGACCTGGGCGGCGTGCGCATGCGGACAGAAATGAAGCTCATCCTGGAATCGCCCCACCGCATGCAGGCTCTCGATCTCCTTGGAGAGCTGGGCGGGCGCCTCCGCTACCTCGATGCCGAGCTCGAGTACAGCCCCCGCGTGCGGGCTCTGCTCAGGCGTGCCGAAAGACTGCTCGTGCACTATGAGGTGGAAGACGCCTGGGTCGTCTACCTGGGGCTGCTCCTCTCGCAACTGCCGCTAAACAGGCTGTATCC
>DATNRD010000036.1:0-5108 GCA_036703665.1 Candidatus Obscuribacterales bacterium | reverse complement strand
CCATCAAATACACGCCCACCGGTGGCAGGATCGCTGTCCAGGTAAGGCACGACCCCGCCGCCGCTGAGGTCGGTGTGCCCGTGAGCGACACCGGCATAGGCATCCCAGAAGAGTGCCTGGCTCAGATATTCGACCGTTTCTACCGCGTGGAGCGCAAGGTGCACACAATCAAGGGCACCGGGCTTGGGTTGACCATAGTCAAGAAGATCGTCGAAGAGCACAACGGCCGGGTCGGCGTCAAATCGGCGCTGGGAGAGGGCTCCACCTTCAGCATTTACCTGCCGGCCGAACCCCAGCCGGAAGGGCCGGCACAGGCCCCCGGAACTAGCGGTGCCGTTCAGGCGGGCGACCAGGAAGCCGGGCGTCTGTCAGTAGGCGCCTAGAACCAGTGCCGTTCAGTTAACCTGGGGGCGCGGGCATTCTGCCTGCTCCGAACGAGGGCCGCGAAGGAGACGAGGCACGAGCCGACGGAGCATTACAGAGGATGCGGAGTCGCTGCGCGACGGAGAAGCCGGCGTTAGCCGGCCTGCGCTCCCAGGGTTCACATCGTTTTCCGTCATGAAGTTAACGGCATTGGGCGCGCCACCCGCTCCCTGGGTTCCGAACCCAATCCGTCGTAAGGTGAACGGCATGGCGCCAGGGACGGCAGCCGTCCAGTTCCCACCGGCACAAGAGGAAAGGAGCGCCCTGCCCGCGCGCGAGCTTGGTGTTGCCGCGTAGCACCAGCTCGTCCTCTCGTGCGGCAGTTCTGTCCCATGTGACGCTGGTGTCCGGTAAGCCCCCTTATTCATGGGACGAATCCGTCACATGGGACGCTTGCTGCGCGAAACTTACCTGTTCATGTGACGCCGGCGTCCGGCAGACTCCATTTTCGCCGGACGCAATCGTCACAGGGGTCACCTTCGGCAAAATCGGGGCGTTCCCCTGGCGCCCATTCTTCTCATACCGGCGTCACTTTATCTTCATATTGACAACAGGTCAACAACACATCAATTCGTCTTGACAACCCGACAAGTCCGCGCGCGTACAGGCGACCGCCGAGCGCGGTTTGTCTGGAGCCGCAGATTAGTAACTTATCGGTTTCAGGGGTCCTATTTACAAGTGGACCCCATGTTATCATTAGTCCGCTGTCGAGGTCGTCAAGGCCTCATCAGCTCGGTCAGACGAGCCCTGCAGCTTCAGGAGAGAAAAGCGGAGGTCGTAGAAGTTGGTGGTCCGAGCCATTTACCCGGGCTCCTTCGACCCTATGACCTATGGACACCTGGATATCATCACCCGAGCCAGCAAGCTCTTCGACGAGGTCATCATGGCCGTCGTCGGCAACCCGGGAAAGTCACCGCTTCTTCCAATCGAGGTCCGGCAGAAGCTCATAAGCGAGACCGTCCAGGAGCTGCCCGGAGTCAAGGTAGATGCGTTTCTCGGATTGACAGTCAACTATGCCCGCCAGAATCAAGTCAGGATCTTGATTCGCGGCTTACGAGCCATCTCCGACTTCGAGGCCGAGTTAGGCATGGCGCAGACCAACAAGGAGCTCTTTCCTGAACTAGAAACTATTTTTCTCATGTCAAAAGCCGAGTATTCTTTTATCAGTTCCACGACCGTCAAAGAGATTGCCCGCCTGGGCGGAGACGTTTCCCAGTTTGTTCCTCCAGCAGTAAACAACTACTTGAAAGAACATTTCAGTAGAGGCGCTGAATAAATGACGACTACGACAATCGCACCGGCTACCACCACATACAAGCAAACGTCGATCTACAAGCATCTCGACTTGCTGGAGCACCTGATTGACGATGCCCCGGGCATCTACAAATTCAAGTTCATCAACGCGGACCAGTTTCTCGACGTCCTCGACAAGGCGCGCGCACGGCTGCCGGAAGAGCTGCGCGAGGCAGCCGAAGTACTGCAGCAAAGAGACGAGGTCATTGCCGAAGCTCAGCGCCGCGCCGAGTCTATCATCGGCATGGCGCGCCGACAGGCGGAAACCATGCTGCAGGAATCGGAAATCCTGAAGGCCGTCCAGGCAGAGGTGGAGCGCATTCGCAAGCAGGTCGTCGGCGAGGTTGAGCAAATGCGCAAGGAGGCTCTTGCAGAAGCCGAGCGCATTCGCATGGAAGCCGAGGAAGAAGCGCAGCGCACCCGGGAAGGGGCGGATCACTATGCAGAGTCCGTGTTGACCCGCATCGATGCCGATCTGAACAGCCTCGGTCAAATCCTGACGGAATCGCAATCCATCGTTCGCAACGGCCAGCGCCTGCTTGGTCAAGTAAAACGGCACAGCAGCCTGCCCTCGGTCCTCCTGGGCGGCCGCCAGCCGGATTAGTCACGCTGCATGCTCCCGTTCGTTTGCGGCAGCGGCGGCTGGAAAGCCGCCCGCGAGGGCATTTCCATGCGCCCACATCCCTGGAAGAAGTGCCGCAGTCGCGCTTCCTCGAGACAATGAGGAGGGCTCCCGTTACTTAACATGAGCGGGCGCGGCGATGCCTTGCGTCACGTACTGATAGACGATCTTCGACACGTCGCGCACTAACTGGTTCGCTCTCCTGTCGTTCTGCTGCCGCTCCACCTGAACGGCTATTATGTACCGGCGCCCGGCGGGCGTTGTCACAATTCCTGCGTCGCCGACCATCGTGGCGATGTCGCCTGTTTTGTGCGCGATGCGCGCGCCGGCACCGAGGCCCATGGGCAAAAGAGTTCTCGTCCTCACTTTTTCCATGATGCCGTACATGAATTGTCGGCTCTCCTGGGAAATGAGCGCGCCCTGATCGATCTTGCCCAGCAGGTAAGCCAGATCGTAGGGGCTCGTCTTGTTGGTGCCCTCGAAATCAGGCAGCTGGTTGTTGATCCGCGTTTCCACCAGTCCCCATGCGAGAAAATCCTCGTTCAATGCATCCTTTCCCCCGAGCAATTCGATGATCAGGTTCGTGGCCGTGTTGTCCGAATGAGTAATCATGAGCTCGGCTGCCTCTTTCACGCCAACGGTCGAGCCGACCGGGCGCCACTGCAGAAAGCCGGAGCCCCCGGCAATCAGGTCGCTCCTGATGGTAAGACGCTGATCGGCGTTCACTTCGCGCTTGTCCAGTGCGGCCAGCAGCTTCACCAGAATCGGTATCTTGATCATGCTGGCGGCGGCGAAGCTCTCCCTGCCCGACCTGTTCACATACTTGCCGGATGATGGCTCGACGACAAAGACGCCTGCGCGCAGACGCGGCCTGGCACATTCCTTTCTTACGACCCCCGCCAGGTCATGAATTTCCTCAGTCAGCCTGAAAGGCTGTTGCACCGGAACATCGACAGGAGATTGAGCACCGGTGCCGGCCACGTGACCGGCAGGGGTGACCGACCCCAGGGCAAGCGCTACTAAGCCGGACATGAGCATGCAGGCCAGAAAACGTTGTCCGGGAGGCAGCCTCTTGCGGCGCCGAACACGCACGCGCGCTGGTCTTCCGGCGGCGCTTGTTCTTGTGCGTGGAGCGTCGATCATTCGGGGCGAGGTCATGCGGTTTGCCGGCCGGCACTACTGGGGCACGCTTGACAAAGCCCGGCCCGAGCCAGTCTCCTCTATTTTAGCCTTCGCGGGCACGGCCTGCTGTTGGCCGCGCGGGACGAACATATAAAGAAACAGACAGACCAACGTGGCCAGGCTGACCAGAAACTTCCCTTCTGCAGTTACATCCGTCCGCGGAGAGATGAACCCCTCTATGCTTCCGGCAACCAGCAATATGGGCAGGCAGCCGGCAAAGAGCCCCATGGCAGGCTTGGCCACGCGCCGCAAGGCGTCCACCCGGCTCCACTGACCGGGAAACAACAGCGCCTTTCCCATGAGCAACCCGCCGCCACCGCATATAAAGATCGCGGAAAGCTCCAGGATTCCGTGAGGGGCAACAAAAGACAAAAGCCTGTAGTCCATGTGATACGCCGCGCACGCACCAAATACGGTGCCAATCATCATTCCATTTATACAGAGAATCCACACAGTGCCTATACCGAAGGTTATCCCGAGAGCGAAGGCCAAAAGCGCCACGCGAATGTTGTTGGCCGCGATCTCGCTCGATATGAGGGGGGATGCGTCCTGAACGCTGTCCGTCCACATTTGTCCGTGCTCGATCATGTTCCACATCTCTTCTGAAACGATCGGCCTCCCCGGCATAAGCTCCATATGAGCGAACTCGTGATCGCGCACCACGAAGGCATTGCAGACAAGCGCCGGCAGAACGAACAAGGCAAAGGCAGCACTGATATAGAAGATGTGCTCCCGCACGAGCGCGGGAAACGTGCACCAGAGAAAATTGCCGAGAATGGTCCAGCGATCTTTCCTTCTTTGATAGACTTGGTTATGAGCTTTGACCACCAGGTTATTGAGATATCCGGTTATGTCCGCGCCCATCCTCGCGGCGCGCGCGCGTGACAGGTCAGCCGAACAAGCGCGATACAAGCGCCCCAACTCATGAAGCTGTCGCCTGTCAAGGCTAGCGATTCCTCGCCGCTCAATCTGGGCAAGAAGCTCCTCCAACCGTTGCCATGTGGAAGTCCTGCCCCGAATCCAGCGCTCTACGTTCATTCCCAGCTCTCACGCGGCCAGCCGAGTCACTCCGATAATCGCGATCTTCATAAACCATGAGCCAGCCAGACTACCTGATCTCTACCCCGGAGAACGTCGACCTACACCTGGAGCTGGCCGGCATCGGCAACAGAATCCTGGCATGCGTTGTCGACACGCTCATTAGCATGGCATTGAACTTTGTCATCATCCTCGGGTGCCTGCTGGTCGCCTTCGCCATGGACTCCTTTCCGCTGCCGCAGCAAGCCAAGACGGTGGCGCTGTATTACGTTCTGGGAGCGGGGGTGCTCACCATTCTCGTGGTCAGCTTCGGCTATCACATATTCTTCGAGGGGTTCTGGCACGGGCAGACACCGGGCAAGCGCCTGGCTCACATTCGCGTCATCGAGCAGAACGGGCAGGCCGTATCCTGGACCTCGGTCATCATCCGCAATCTCATCCGCATAGTCGACACCTGGATTTTCCTCATCGGGCTGGTGGTCGTTTTGATCGACCGGAACGAGCGCCGCCTGGGCGATCTGGCCGCCGGCACCCTGGTCATCCGAGAACG
>DATNRD010000035.1:0-5388 GCA_036703665.1 Candidatus Obscuribacterales bacterium | reverse complement strand
AAACCCCGCCCGCGGCGGGGCTTGGGCGGCCTTAGGGCGGCTCGGTCCGGTAAGAGGATTCGGCCCGGTCCGCGCTCGATGCGGCCGGCGCTCCGGCGGCAGCTGTGCTTTGGCAATTGACCGGCAGCGTATCCTTGCCTCCGATACGCAATTCGGTCCCCGCCAGAAGGCGCTGTATGTTGGACTTGTGGCGGTACGTCACATAGGCCGCTCCCAAAAGGCAGCAGGCCACGTAGCTGGGCGGGCTGTGCCAGGCGTACATGAGCAGCGCGCAAACCCAGGGAACGGAGATGGAGGCGACCGACACGTAGCGCGTCATCCAGACGAGCGCAACCCAGAGCAAGAAGGTGACGGCAGCCGCGGCCGGATTGAGGGCCATGATTACCCCCAGCCCGGTGGCGGCGCTCTTGCCTCCCTGGAACTTGAGGAAGATGGACCTGCTGTGACCGACGATTGCGGCAATTGCCACTGCCGGCGGTATCAAATGCCAATCTGCCAGCGGCAGTCCGGAGAAAGCTGCCCGGGCATCCCAGTACATAGCCAGCCACACCGGTAAAAAGCCCTTGAGCGCATCGACCAGGAGCACGAAGGCGGCAGCACCCCTGCCCGCCGCCCGCAGGACATTGGTGGCTCCGGTGGAGCCGCTGCCGACTGTCCTTACGTCTGTGCCTTTAAGAGCCTTGACCAGCCAGTAGCCCGTCGGAATGGACCCGGCAACATATCCCAGGATGACAAGGCCAAGTGCTGTGAGCATGCGCCGCTTCCTCGGGAATCCTTACAATATCTCAGGGTACTACTTTTCCTTGCTCTTGGCCCGCGCGACAATGCGTATGGGCGAGCCCTGGAACCCGAACGACTCGCGGATCTTCCGCTCCAGATATGCGCGATAATTGTCGGCCAGCAAGGCTGGCTCGTTTGTGAAAAGAATAAACGTCGGCGGCGCCACGGAAGCTTGCGTGCAGTAATAAATGCGCAGCCGCTTTCCACGCTTGCCGGCCGGCGGTGGAGTAAGTGCGGTGGCTTCGTTTATCACCTGGTTCAAGAGACTGGTAGCCACCCTCTTTCTGGTCGCCTGAAAGGCACGCTCGGCTGCCTCGAGAATCTTCGGCACGCGCTGCCGCGTAAGGGCGCTGGTGAATACGACCTCCGCGTAGCTTATCTGCCTGAGCTTCTGATGAATCTCCTCGATGAACCTGTTCATCGACCCGGAGGAGCGATCTTCCACGAGATCCCACTTGTTGAGAACCACCACGACAGCCCTGCCCGCCTCATCGATCTTTCCGGCTATCTTTTGATCCTGATCGGCAATCGGCTCGGCGGCGTCCAGCATCAATACCACCACGTCCGCCCTGCTGAGAGCTCTCAGGGATCTGACCACGGCAAAGGCCTCGACTCCGTAGCCGACCTTCGATTTCCTGCGGATTCCAGCTGTGTCGATGAGCGTTATCTTACGCCCCTTGAACTCTATTTCCGTGTCAACGGCATCGCGGGTGGTGCCCGGCGTGGGAGCCACAATTGATCTCGGAGCCCGGGCCAGCACATTGAGGAGCGATGATTTGCCGACATTGGGCCGCCCCACGATGGCGATGGAGAAGGGCGCCGTGGCGACGTCTTCCTCGCAGGCGATCGCCTCGGGCCGCCGATCATTCTCGGCAGGAAGCCGAGCCACGACCTCATCGAGCAAATCCCCGACACCACCGGTACCGCGCATGGCGGACAAAGCAATCGGATCGCCCAATCCCAGCTTGTAGAACTCCAGCGCACCGGGCTCTTCGGCAGGCGTGTCGATCTTGTTCACCGCCACGATCACCGGCTTATCGGTGCGCCTCAGGATGTTGGCTACCTCCTCGTCCACGCCCGACAAGCCGGACTTGCCGTCGACCATAAAGACAATCACGTCGGACTCTTCGATGGCAAGCTCGGCCTGCTGGCCGACCAGCGACTGAATCTCGTCCCGGGACGACGGCATGAAGCCGCCCGTATCGACCAGCAAGAATGAACGCCCGCCCCAGTCCGCCTCCTGGTAAATGCGATCGCGCGTCACGCCCGGAGTATCGTCGACTATGGCCGCCCGCTCGCCTATGCAGCGGTTGAAGAACGTCGACTTGCCCACGTTCGGGCGGCCAACTATGGCGACCACAGGTCTGGACATGATTTCCCGCCTTCTACATCCTGCTTGCACGATTCAGATGAGCCGGCTCAAGTGGCGTCGGGCTCTTGTTCCGGACGCTCCGCATGCCGCTCGCCCTGTGCACCGCCCTGTGCTGCCGGCGGCTCGGAAGATCTGGCCGGTTCGCGGGCGCTCTTGCCGAACTGCTTGCCCAGCTTGGGCGCCTGCGCATCCAGCCAGCGCATCAACGTGTCCTTGGCTGTATTGATGTAAACAGCAATCTCGGTGTCGCCGCCGACATCGGGATGCGTGCCCGGGTTGGCCATCTCCTTTTTCCAGGCCTTGTGCACCGTCTCGCGCGTCAGCTCCTCCGGTCTCAAGCCCAGCACCAGACAAGCCTTGCGTATGTCGGGAGGCACATTGCGCACTACAAAATCACGCTTGGGCAGCTCCTGGGTTGGTCGGGCGCCGCCGACGAACTTGGTGCCGGCCAGCTTCTTTTCCGCCTCGACGTCCTTGGCTTGCTCTGGCTGGGAGCGCCCGAAACGGTACTTGAGCAGATCGCGCAGCTCCTCCTCCGAAATGGGCGGCGTCTTCGTATCGCTCCCGCCCTCCTGCTCGACCGCCTCGCCACCCTCGAACTGGGCGGTCGGGTCGTAGGGGGCAGCACCGTCTTCCAGCCCGGAGCGCCATTGCTGCTCGGCTTCCTGAAAAGCTTCGTCGTCCGCCGCCTCGCCTGCCTGGGCAAACTGAGAATATTCCTGCCATTGCTCAGCAGCCTCGCCGTACTCGCCGGCGTCCGCCTCTGTCTGCCCCTGGGCAGCACGGGTGAAGTAGCCTTCGTACTGGGACGGCTCCTCGTCCTGGTCGCAGCCCCCGGCCTGCTCGTAAGCAGCCGGCTCCTCGTGCGCGCCCGCGGCAGCACCCTGTTGCTCCAGCCACTCCTGTGAAACGTACTCGCCTTCGCTCGCCGGCGCGCTGAAATCGATTTCCGGCACCGCGTAAGATTCAGCCGCCTCGGCTGCTTCCGCCTGTCCGGCTGCCGGACTTTCCGGCTTGTCTGCCGGCATGCCGGCCACTGCCTCCTTGTCGCCGGCATGGGCATAGAACCCGGCCGAGGTCTGCTCTCCCGGTGAGGCGCTGGCCGCTTCCGCCCTGCCTTCCGCCAGTCCAGCTTGATAACCTTGCTGCCAGGCATCCTGGCTGGAGGCGGCCAGGCTCTGGTACTCCGCCTCCAGATGCCTGAGCTGCTCTTCCAGCTGGGCGTTGCGCTTCTCCAGCTCCTTGACGCGCGCGGACAGATCGGCAGCGGCAGGCTCACCGGCAGCCTCGTTGCGCGCGCGGTTGATGAGCTCCATCAATTCGGCGTTTCTGTATACGGCCGAGCGCGGAATCTTGGCCTCGTCCGCTACCGTGTGCGGGTTTACCTCCCAGCCTTTCTGTTGGAGCGACTTGATCGCGGCAATGACTGTCTGCGGGTCTACTTTCTTCTGTCCTGTCAGGTCCCTTAGCATGCTGAAATTTGCGCAACTCCCGGCGAACCAATCGCCGACCGGAATACAGAACCCCCTGGCCGCGTTTTCTATCTTACCGGCTTTCAGGCGTGCGGGGGCGTCAACTTACTTTACCTCATATACACCCACGCAAAGGCAGAGTATAACCTTTCTCTGGCAGGCGAAACCGGGAAAGACGCCATCGCTGCCCAGCGACGGTCCGGGCAAGGAGAGCTTGTAAAATGTCGGATTTGTGCCGGGCCCGGCTGAAAATCTTCGGGCGAGTGCAGGGTGTCTTCTACAGGCAGACCACAAGAGATACAGCCAGGGCGCTGGGACTCTCGGGCTGGGTGGCAAACATGCCGGACGGCACGGTGGAGGCGGAAGCAATCGGGCGCAAGGATCTCGTTGAACAACTCATAGCCTGGTGCTGGCAGGGTCCGCCGTCAGCCAGCGTGAGCGACGTCCGGGTCGAGTGGCTGGAGGTAGACAACGCCCCCGCTCGCGCACGTTTCGAAATCCGCTAGCGCGAGTTTCACCGCACCTCCCCCGTAATTAGTCCGGACAAAAACCGGAGCGATTGGCCAGATTTAATTTTCCGGCTATGGCCTTTTGCGCGCGAATCGTACAGACTAGTATCTGTTGTTTGACAACGCGGCAGCAATGTCGCGAGCGCAGCTATTCCAGCTCTAGAAAGTCAAGGTATAGACCATGGCCAGTTTGCAGCGGTACACCGTAGGCGGGCGCCCTTACTACCGTATCGTCGAATCGCGGCGCATTAACGGCAAGCCAACGCCAGTGCCCATCATGTATCTGGGCTCGAGCGAGCAGCTGGTGACACGGTTACTGGCCAGCAAGGCTGCCGATCCTGCTCCGATTAGTGTTCGTTCGTATCAGCACGGCGATGTAGCAGCTCTTAAAGCCCTTGCAGACCGTCTGGGAGTGGCTGAGATGATCGACAAACATGTGACTACAAAGGGACAAACAGGAGTCTCTGTTGGCACGACAATTCTGCTGGCTGCGCTCAATCGAGCAGTCAAGCCGCGTTCCAAGCGCGGTTGGGCCGAATGGGCGCAACAAACCTCGATCGGTCATCTCTTCAATCTGACTTCTAAGCAGATCGAACGCCTCACCAGTCAACATTTTTGGAGCTGCATGGATGAGATTCCAATCGCTGCTCTGGAGACAATCGAAAATGAGCTTACTGTGAAGGTGATACAGGAGTTTGGCATTAAGCTCGATTTGCTCTTTTATGATCCGACAAACTTCTTTACCTATATTGCGAGCGACAACGATCGCTCAAGTCTCGCACAGAGAGGAAAGAACAAGCAAAAGAGGTTCGATCTTCGACAAATAGCAATGTCGCTTCTGGTATCACGGGCTGGAGAGATTCCACTGGCCTCGGGCACATACGCGGGCAATGTACCGGATTGCAGATCATTTCCTGATTCACTTACAGCGATTCGAAAGCGGATGCAAAACCTTGTAGGCAAGCTGGACGCAATCACTATCGTCTACGACAAAGGCAACAATTCGCGAACTCATCAAAAGCAAGTCGACGATATGAATCTCCACTATGTGGCCTCCCTTGTGCCGTCACAGCAGAAGGATCTGATGGCAATTTCAAGCAGCGAATACAAGCCCTTGAAGAGCGACTCACTGACGGGCATTCGAACACATCGCGTAAAAAGGGCTCATTGGGGAGCTGAGCGAACCTTGCTACTCTTTATCAGCGAACATTATCGGCAGAAGCAGATTCGTGGATTCGAACAACATTTGAGCAAG
>DATNRD010000034.1:0-2412 GCA_036703665.1 Candidatus Obscuribacterales bacterium | reverse complement strand
CAGCTCTTTGGCCTTGAGCCACAATGCACCTTCTGACTCGTAGCTCTTGCCAGCCTGGGCAAATCGCGCAAGAGCCGAGTCCACCTTTCCGCTGGTATGCAGATCGCGTTCTGAGAACCAGCGGTCAAAACGCACGCCCAGCCGCAGAAGCAGATCCTTCTGGGCCTGGATGATCACCGCCATGGCCAGATCGGCAAGCTTTGTCCTGCCCTCGTCATCATTCAGCGAAAGCAGCCTGTCATCGTGGTCCTCGATGATCTTGTCGATGAACCGCTCCAGCGTGTACTCGGGATAGCCTTCGTCTGGATAAGGGACATCCTTGCCCAGCTTGCGCTGATAGAGGGCCCAGGCGCAGCTGCCCAAAAGAGCGATCTGCTCTCCGGCGTCATTGATGTAGAACTCCTGCTCCACGTCGAAGCCGGCAAACTCGAGCAGGTTGGCCAGGCAACTGCCGTAGACCGCGCCGCGCCCGTGCCCGATGTGAAGGTCGCCGGTCGGATTGGCAGAAACGTACTCGATGAGGACCTTCTGCCCCTGCCCCATTCTCGATCTGCCATAAGCGGCCCCGAGCCGGTGGACCTCCGCCAGGGCCTCCATCAGCCAACCGTATCCCAGGTGGAAGTTGATGAAGCCCGGAGAGGCCACCTGGAAGTGCGTGACGTTCTCCTCGGCAACCGCGACATGCCTGGCGATCGTTTCGGCAATCTTGAGCGGCGAGGTCTTAAGAAGCGGCGCTAGCTTCAGCGCCACGCCGCAGGCAAAGTCTCCGTGCTCGGGCAATTTCGGAATCTCGATTATGACCGGCACCGGACATGCGCTGAGCGAGCCCAGCTCTGCGTGCTCAATCGCCTTTTCTATGGCCGTGTTTACAACTTCCCTTAGTTTCTGTTTGATCATCGATGACCCGCAAGGTTTCCAGCGATTTCAATACCGTCGGCCCCGGGAAACCACCGCCGGGGCGGGCCCGCGGCGCCTCCAGCTCGTCGGCAGGCCTGAGTAGTCCCCAGGCACGGGCTAGAAGCATCCTAGACGCTGGCCGCGGCCCGGGAGAGCTCCTTGACTATCGCCTGCCCGAATTCCCGGGCTGCTTCTGGCCCGTTGGCCGTGATTATTCTGCCGTCCTGCACAACCGGCTTTTCTTCGTATCGCGCCCTGCCGTCAGCCAGAGCCTTGAGTGACTCCGGCATGGGCCACACCGTGGCGGCTCTGTCCTCGAGGACGCCGGCTCTGGCCAGGGCCGCACCGGACAGGCAGATGGCCGAGACCACCTTGTTGGCCTCATTCATGTCGCGCAGAATCCCGTGCAGGGTGCTGTTGTCCCACAAGTGCTCCGGCGAACCCATGCCGCCGACCACAGTCACAGCATCGAAGTCGGCAGCATTTACCTCGTTGAGTTGCTTGTCCGGCTTGACCCTTGCTCCGAGCATGCCTTTGGCCTCGCCTGCTGCCGTCGAGGCGACGACGACCTCGGCACCCTCTGCCTCGAAGATCTTCTTCGGCTCGAGAAGCTCCTCGTCGCGGAATTGATCGGGAGCCACCACCATCAGAACTCTTCGGCCCGCCAGCTTCTTTTCAGCCATGATGAACCCTCCTGCGGTCTTGCTTGCCCTCACCATGTAATTGTAGGAGCGCCGCATGGCAACGCCCCCACAATATATGAATATTTATTTACAGCGCTCAACAACGCGCCTATCGCAGATGACACCATATACGGTGCCCACGCAGGGTCCGGCTGCTCCGGGGAGCGCCGGCACCCTGCCGGCTAGACCGCAGCTCCCGGGGAAAGGAAGCGGCCCTGGCGTCACGTTCCGCCGCTGGTTCTGCCAGGTAGTGGGGCAGAGGCTCAGCGTCCCCAGATGTTGCGAACCCGCTGCATGAGATCCTGAACGCGGTCGGGCATCACATCGGTATGCGAGCCGGGATTCATCATGCGCTGGCGTTCGCTTATCACCTGGCGGATCATCACCTCGAGCGCCTGCCGCTGGCCTTGATCGAGGATCTGCCGCTTGCGCAGATACGTAGCCGTGGCACTGGCTCGCAGATGCTCCTTCTTGCGAGCAATCGACTGTTGCAGGGCCATTATCTCGAGCGGGTCGGAGCGCGGGTCGGCCAGCAGGCGGCTCAGTTTTTTCTGGTCTTCGACTATGCTGGGCTGAACCTGCATGTACTCCTGATTCCACTGCGAATCAAGCTGCTTGATTTGCTGATCTTGATTGGGTGAAAGTTGCAGCTCGCCCCAGTTGATGTGGCACGGTTCGTCGGCCAGCACCGGTTCAAGGCTGCCGGCGCTCAGGAAGCCGGCTAACAACAGGCTGGATAAAGCGCTCCTACTGATTCTCATACACCACTGCTTCCGCGCTGTCCGGGGGCTCCAGAAGCGCCGACTCGAGCAAATACGCTTCAGCGCTCACG
>DATNRD010000033.1:0-10977 GCA_036703665.1 Candidatus Obscuribacterales bacterium | reverse complement strand
TGCGGACCGTGAAAGTCGATCCCTTGTTGAGCTCGCTCTCCAGCTCGATCGTACCGCCGTGGGCACGGATTATCGTCAGCGCGATCGCCAGGCCCAGACCGGTACCGCCGCCGTACAGGCGGCTTCTCGTCCGAGAGCGCTCTATGCGGTAGAAGCGATCGAAGATGCGCTGCTGATCTGCAGGGGCGATGCCGATGCCCGTGTCGATCACACGGACAATCGCCTGCTGATTGCTGGAGCGCAGCGTCAGCGTGACCTTGCCACCACCCTGGGTGGCTTTTATGGCGTTATTGGTGAGATTGAGAAAAACTTGCTTGAGTTTGTCCCCATCGGCGTACACCCAGACCGGGCGCGGCGGGAGGATGAATTGAATTTCGATCTGCTCGGGCGCGATCACGCTTACGGTGTCCTCCACGCTGGAGAGAACATCGCGCATGTCGACCACCTCCTTCTGCGCGATTACCTCTTGCCCGGCATCGGCACGCGCCAGTTGCAGCAGGTCGGACACCAGCCTGATGAGGCGCCCTGACTCATCCGAGATCGTCTGCAGCGCCTCGGAAAGCAGCTGATTGTCGATGTTCGGCCCGCGGCGCTGCAAAAGCTTCGTGTAGCCCTGGATGGAGGTCAGGGGCGTGCGCAGCTCATGGCTGGCGTCGGCGACGAACTGGCACTGAATGTTGAGCGACTCCTCCAGCCTGTTCAACAGCCGGTTGAATGACTTTCTCAGCTCGAAGGTCTCGAGTGGTTCGTTTGGATCTACATCCAGGCGCTGACGGATGTCCATGGTAGCCAGCTTCGTCGTGGCCTGCAAGAGTTGCCGCACGGGAATGAGCACCACCCCGGCCAGCAACCAGTTGATGACCACCAGGATAGGAAGCAGCGGCAGGTACCAGAGAAGATCGGAAAAGCGAAAGCCCTGGAGCCCGACGACGAGCAGGTGGCAGATGACGATCGGCAGGATGCCCGAAGCCGACATGACAAGCGCCATCCTGGCCCGCATCGACCGTGACCACTGGAACTTCCCCATCGGTTGAAACTTCGCCTCCAGCTCTCTTTTATCATCGACCGGGCAATCCGGTCGAGGTTCCTGCCACTGTTATGCCCGGTTGGCGTTCGGCTGTCTCCTTCCTACCACCCTGGGCCGCCCGGGCCGGCAGCCGAGGCGGACCCGTGCCCAGAGCAGCCGCCCCCGCGGAGGCTCGTATGGTTTTAGCCACCCAGCAGCAGCTCCAGCGCCCTGTCATGCACGAGGCCGTTGCTGACCAGACAGCTGCCGGTGTAGACCGACTGCCCGCCCGATAAATCCGAATACCTGCCGCCCGCCTCCTCGATGATAATCTTCATGGGAGCCAGATCCCACGCTTTTACGCCGACCTCCAGCATGATCTCGGCTTTGCCCTCGAACACCTGCGCAAACCCCAGGTAGTCGCCGTAGCCTCTCTGCCTGTAAGTCGAGCCTACCAGGCGTGTGAAACCGCCCCAGTAGCCGTCGGCCAGAATGCGGTTGAGCGCGCCGAAGTTGAGCTGGGATCTGGAGAGATCGCCGTAATCGGAAGCGCGCAAGCGTTGCCCATTCCTATAGGCACCACACCCCTTTTCCGCCCAATATGTATCTCCGGCCGCCGGCGCGTGAACGACACCGGCGACAATCTCTCCGTCCTGTTCGAGGGCCAGAAGCGTTGCGAAGATCGGCACGCCGCGCGCATAGTTGTACGTGCCGTCTATGGGATCGATGATCCACTTGCGGCGACCACGCGCAGATGCCGCCTCCGTCCGACCAGCCAGCCCCTGCGTCTCGCCCTCCTCTTCGCCCAGGATCGCATCCTGCGGAAAGGCCGCGGCAATGCCCTCCCTGATCACACGCTCGCACTGCCGGTCGGCTGCCGTGACCGGTGTGTCATCATCCTTCATCTCGGCCTCGATCCCCTTCAGCCAGTACTGCATCGCTATTCGGCCTGCTGCCTGGCAGACATCCAGCGCCACGGACAGGTCACGGCTGGGAGAGATGCCGGAAGTTTGTGCCGTCATTTCGTTTTACCTGAAATCTGCTCAAGAAGGGGCCGCACAGGCAATTCACTCCGCCCATGATAGCAATGGAAAGCTCCTGCCGGGGCAGGAGCTCACGATGGTCATTGTGGGTTCAGGAGAGCGATTAGAACAGGTAGTCGTAGATGGCGCGTGCTCCCCGGCCAACGCCCACGCCTATATCACGAACATCGATGAGCGTCCCCTTGACCACGCGCTCGAGGAGAAACCCTTTCTGGCGCTCTGCATAGGCCAGGCGCATATCCTGCTCGATGTTCTTCTCTTCGACCAGCTTCATGCGGCGTTCGAGGTCATCCACACGGCTCTTGAGCTGATTGAGCTCGCCGCGGAACTCCTCCAACAGCGCCGCGAATTTTTCCAGGTCCGCCTTGTCGGCCTTCTGTGCCAGTCTTTCGGTAATGCACTGCTCGTATTTGTAGAGTGCAGCCGCCAGCTCGAAACGGGTTGCCGACTTCTGCCCGCGGAAGGTGCGATCGGGATAGCCGACAAGGATGTGGCAAGGATTGTTTACGAGTTCTTTGAGCGCATTGTATGCCCACTCGTTACCGACAACGTCCGTCAACTCGCTGATATTGGTAGCTCCCTGCGCACTCGCTGGAGCCGTGTTGATAAAGACGCTCGCCCCGACGGCAACAATTGCTGTAGCAAAGGCTGCGATCTTTTTCTTCATCTTGACCACTCCTTGGTAAGTTCCTGAATCCCACGACGGCCATCTTAGCTCAACATGCTGCTGCGGAATAGTAGGGGCAACAGGAAAAATAACTCGATCTTGCTCGGTTACCGTCAAATGCCGATCTGGGGCTAAATAGTAACGTTCTTAAATAAGGTTAATAACTTAAGATGTGTGCACCCCAAATATATGTGGATGAAATCTCCAAACCCGGTGGTGGCAGCCTCTTCATGGCAACCACTCGTCAAGAATTCCGGCCTGCGCGCGGGCAATCGACCGTGATACCGCAGGCAATACCACGGCTGTCTGATAATCTCAGGACCGGATAAACGTCATCCGCTCAGACGTGGAAGTCCTGCCCGCCGAAACCCGTGAAGATGACAGCCCCGTCAGGCAGCACGTGTATCTCGGTAACGTTGCCTGTGAAGGGCCGTTCGGCAGCGAGAAATTCCGGTCTCAACCAGATGAGCCGCTGATTGGCGCTGCCTCTCCAGATGTGCGCGGCGGGATCGGGGCTCTTGAGGGCCTCTACATAGCGTCCGTCAATCAAAAGATCGATTTCCCGGAGAAACTCCACGGCATAATCCGGCCCGTGAGAGCCGATCAGCTCCTCATACGTGAACCCTGTATAGCAGACCGTGGTGAGTCCCCTGCGCGCGCGGATGATCTGGGAGACTTTCGCCAGTGCGCGCGCCTGCAAGAACGGCTCGCCGCCAGAGTACGTGACGCCGCGGTGATTGGCATTGGACAAGATGCGCTCCGCCAGTTCCTCGGGCGAGATAAGTTGAACGATCTTTTCCGTATCCCATGTCTCCGGATTCTGGCAGCCCCGGCAGGCATGCTGGCAGCCCTGCGTCCAGACCACCGCCCGCGGCCCGCCCGGCCCGTTGGCCAGGCTTTCCTCCACGTAGCCGGTGATATTCAGCAAGCCAGTCTCCCGATAGCCGGCCACCGGTGAGGCGACCACCTGCTTGGCCTTTCTGAGGCGTCTGGCGGTGCGGTCAGCAACCATCGCCATATACTCGCTTGTTTACGCGCGATGTCACGCTGCCCAGGCTGCTTTCCAGCGCCCCGGACAGCAGATCGCACTGATTGCCCGCGGTGCCGCGCGTTTCCAGCACGATATTGCCCTTGAGGTCAATCTCGATGTGAATTTCAGGAGCGGCCGGCGGCGTCCCCTGTCTGCTCCCGGCACCGTCCGGCAGCCGCCTAATCCTTTTCTTTGCCATGGCTCCATCCTTTCTGCCAAATTGCCGGCACGCACGGCAGGTTGGCCGCACGGTCAGTAAATTCGCGCAAGGCAACGGGTCTTCGGGGGCCGCTTTGCCAGCGCCGGGCGCCTGCTAGGCAAGGCCCCCTCCGCTTACTCCCATGGTCCTTACCGTTCGACGATCAACTTGACGGTGCCATCAGCCTGCACTGTATGTTTGGTTAAGTTGTACCCCAGCCGCTTGATTTCAGCGATGGTCTTGTTGACGGCGTACTTCTGGTTGATTGCATCCAGCAGCTGCTGCTGGTTGTGCTGCTTGGCCACACCCCAGAGGTCAGCCACCAGATCGTAGGTGCCATCGGCATTCCTCGTCCAGCCGAGATCGTAGTGCCCGGGCAAAACAGCCACCACGTCAGCCTGAAGTCTCAGCCCGTTGTGTCCACGGACTTGGGCTTGTGTCTGAACGGTAAAGCCCAGATCCTGCAAGCTCTTGATTAAGATCTCCGCATCAGTGATCTGAGTCTTGATAGTGCTAAAGTGCGACATTCGATACCTCCAAAGAAACTGGTATTTCCATTGCTAGAACTGTCGGCAACACCTCCCTGCTGTCAAAAAGACGACTCCATGCGCAGGTACTCGCTCTTGTCGATCAAGGTCGGCGACAACGACGCCATGCGCGCCCGGTCTTGCGCCCAATCCCTGAGGGCCGTGACCTGCTCGGCCATGGACTGGGACAGGGGCTTGGTGGACTCGATGGCGCGAATGATGTCGAACTGATTGAATTCGCGACCATTGTCGGCAAAGGCCTCATACATGGCAGAGATGACGGCCTGCTCTATTTCCGCTCCCGAAAAGCCTGATGTGCAAGCGGCCAGCTCACCCGGCTCGAAGCGGCTCACGTCCTTGCGGCGCAGCATAAGGTGAATGCGGAAGATCTCTTCACGTTCCTGCGGGTTGGGCAGGTCGATAAAGAAGATCTCGTCGAAACGCCCCTTGCGCAGGAATTCGCCCGGCAGGCGGTCGACGCGGTTGGCCGTGGCAATCACAAAGACCGGCGAACTCTTCTCCTGCATCCAGGTCAGGAAGGTGCCGAAGACGCGAGCAGCCGTTCCGCCATCCGAGCCCATCGAGCTGGCCATGCCCCCGAAGGCCTTGTCCACCTCGTCCGTGAACAAAAGGCAGGGAGCCAGCGACTCGGCCGTTTTGAGCACGCTGCGCAGGTTCTGCTCGGAGGAGCCCACCAGGCTGGTGAAGACGCGCCCCATATCGAGTTTGAGCAGGGGAAGGTTCCAGAGGTTCGATACCGTCTTTGCCACCAGAGACTTGCCGCATCCCGGCACACCGAGAAGCAAGAGCCCCTTGGGCTGCGGCAGCCCGTAGGCGCGCGCCTTTTCGCTGAAGGCGCCCTTGCGCTGGATGAACCACTTCTTCAGGTTCTCCAGCCCGCCGACGTGCTCCAGAGTCTTCGTCTCCTCGTGGAACTCCAGGATCTGCGACCGGCGTATGATCTGCTTTTTCTCGGAAAGAACGATGTCCAGCTCGGCTTCCGTGAGCCGCCCGGCCGAAATAAGGGCGCGCGTGTAGACCTTCTCCGCTTCCTCGAGCGTCAGTCCAAGCGCCGCTCGCAAGAGCGTCTCCCTGGCATCGGCGGCGACCGGCCCCGGCTCGCCTGAGGCAAAGCGCCTGTCCGTCAAAACCCTGTCGAAGACCTGTCCTATAGCCTCGATGGTCGGCAGCGGGAAATCGAGCACCACCACGTCTTTTTCCACCTCGGGCGGGATGCGGAGCACAGGCGAGAGAATGACGATGGTCTGCTCGAGCCGCCCGGCACGGTAATGCGCGACGGCGTCGCGCAGCCATCTGACCACGCCGGGGCTGTCCAGGAACGGGTGCAGATCCTTGAAGACGAAAACGGTCGGTTCGGTGCGCTTGGTAGCAAAATCCAGCGCCGCCTCAGGTGAAATCGTCCCCGGGATGGTCTGCCCGAAGGCAGCCGCCGGCACGCACTGCCCGCCCGGCTGCCCGTTCCGGTTCAATTGCCGGAAGCCCTGCGTCACCGACCAGACATAGACAGGCTTGAAGGACTGCTGACCTATGACATCCGCCAGCACATCGAGCGCCCTGTCCTCTTCCGGCGTGACCATATAAACCACCGGGTAGCGCGCTCGAATGAGGATGTCCAGTTCGTGCAATTTACATCACTCTCCAGTTGCGCCGGCAGCTACACGCCGCCGGCGGCTAAAACCCGTTTGGAAGGGACAATTTCGCTCTGGCAATGGGGACAGACAAGCGGCTTGTCCGCCGCAAACTCCAGCAGGTAGCGTTCGAGGATTTGCTCGGCCAGCTCGGACATCTTCATCTCTTCCTGGACCGAACGGAGCTTCAGCGCCTTGTGCAACTCCGGGCGCATGTAGAGCGTGACCTTGGCTTTTGATTGGTCCACGGTTTGGTCTCCCCTGGTTATCTACTCCTGACAACCTTGCATGTAGTAGGTATATACCCAAACCGGCGACGTTTTACCGCCGTAGCGTCATGACGTCACACTTTCCTGTTAAATTTGCCGACGCTGCTGTGCGACAATGGTTCCCATGGACCTGAGAATCGCCCATCTGTACGCGCATTTCCTCAACATCTACGGCGACCGGGGCAATATCATCACCCTTGTTCAGCGCGCCCGCTGGAGGGACATCGACGTCTCCGTCGAGGCTGTCGGCACGGGCGAGGAGCTCGACCCGGAGCGCTACGACCTTTTCTTCATCGGCGGCGGCCAGGACAAGCAGCAACAGGTGATCGCCGCCGACCTCCTGGCCAAAGGCGAGCGCCTCAAAGCCGCCGTCCAATCAGGCGCGGTCGTGCTCTGCGTGTGTGGCGGCTATCAACTGCTCGGGCACTACTATCGCCCGCACAGCGGGCAAGAGCTGAAGGGCATCTCGCTTCTGGATGCCTACACCGTCGCCGGCGACCGCCGCATGATCGGCAACGTGCTTATCAAGCGGCAGGACGGCTCGACCCTGGTGGGCTTCGAGAACCACAGCGGCAGGACTTACCTGGGCCCGGATCTCTGCCCCCTGGGCAAGGTGGTCGTGGGTAACGGCAACAACGGCGAGGACGGTTTCGAGGGGGCAGTTTACGGCACCGTCTACGGAACTTACCTGCATGGGTCGCTGTTGCCCAAGAATCCGACCTTTGCCGACGAGCTGCTGGCGCGCGCCCTGGCCCGCCGGCATGGCAGCGTGACGCTGGCACCGCTCGATGACAGCCTGGAGGTGCAAGCGCACAAGCAAGCAATGTGCCTGCCTGCCTGAACCCCCATCCCGAAAGGGGAGGGCTATTGAAGAAACTCTCCATATTGATCCCCGTATACAACGAGGCACCGACTATCCTGCAAGTGCTGGAGATGGTTGCCGGCGCGCCCTGCCAGGGGCTGGAGAAAGAGCTCATCGTCGTCGACGACGGCTCCACCGACGGCACGCGCGACATCCTGAAAAACCTGGACCCGGAGCCGTACCGGGCCCGCATCTTCTATCACGAGCGCAACATGGGCAAGGGGGCGGCGCTGCGCACGGCGCAGCAGCATGCCAGCGGAGACATCATCCTCATCCAGGATGCCGACCTCGAGTACAACCCCGAGGAATATCCCGAGCTCTTGCGCCCCATCCTGGACGGCAAAGCCGATGTCGTCTACGGCTCCCGCCTGTCCGGGGGCAAGGTTACCCGGGCCTTCCACTTCTTCCACCTTATGGGCAACAAGTTCCTGAGCTTCCTTACAAACCTGCTCTACGACTCGACTCTTACCGACATGGAGACGTGCTACAAGGTCTTCCGGGCAGACGTGTTCAAGAAAGTCCAGATCAAGTCCAACCGTTTCGAGTTCGAGCCCGAGATCACCGCCAAGGTCCTCAAGCAGGGCGTCCGTCTTTATGAGCTGCCCATATCCTATTTCGGACGCGACTACAGCCAGGGCAAGAAGATTACCTGGAAGGATGGTTTCGGAGCCATCTGGGCGCTAATCAAGTACAGGTTCGTAGATTAACTTGCATATTCTTGACAAGCTGCTATCCTATTAGCGTCCGTTCGCGTATTTACTAACCACCAGCCATCCGCCCCGGTCGGGGCGCAATCTCGGGATTTGCAGGCCGGACCTGCGGCGGTAGACTGGTTGTAGGAGATTCAAGATTGGTGGGTGGGAGTATGAAGAACCTCGCGTTTCTCTTAGCTGCTCTGGCGGTGTTTGCCTGCCTGCCGGCCGGCGCACAGGGCACAAGTTACAACTACAGTTATGGCAGCTCCCGTGTGGTCAACCAGAATCAAACCGGTCTGTATCACCCTTCCGGCACCTACATAGGTCCCGGCACCATGAGCCAATCGGCTCGCGGCTTGCCGCCCGGGGGTCCCGGCAGCATGTCGAACCCGCTTCTGCCGCGCGTGAACATGGGCGCCAACGTGCGCACACCCGGCGACAACCTTTACCAGCCCGGGTCTCTGCAATATCAGCAACGACAGAACACCGGGCTGCCTCCAGCCAACATGGGAGCCAATATCGGCACGCCCGGCGACGGCATGCGCAGCGACCTGCGTTATTACCAGCAGGGACAACAGAGGTTCTACCCGCAGCCGTACCAGCAACAGTCCTCCGGCATACTCTACAAACCCGGCAGCGGCGGCGGCGTGGCGACCTATGCCGAGCACACATTCAACAACCAGTCAGGCGACGGCGCCCGGCGATTTTAAGCGGGCAGCTTGCCGCCTCCCACGACGCTTGGGGCAACGCTCAAACCGGTGGTGATAAACTGTGAATCCTCAGCGGGCATGAGGGTCACAAGGTGAAGATCGTCGTTCTGGGCGGCGCAGGGGCCATGGGCCAGGTGATCGTCCGCGACTTGTGCGAATCGCAGCCAGGTTGCGACGTGGTGATAGCCGACTTCAATCGGGACCGCGCCGAGGAGCTCCGGGCAAAACTAGGCAGCCCAGGGCTCTCCACGGCTTTTGCCGACGTGCGGGACACCGGGCAGCTGGCCGGCGTCCTCAAGGCCGCCACAGCCGTCGTCAACTCTACCCCTTACTACTTCAACCTCAACGTCATGGAGGCGTCTCTTCAGGCAGGCTGCCACTACCTCGACCTGGGCGGGCTCTTCCATGTGACGCGCAGGCAGCTCGAACTCGACGCCAAGTTCAAGGAGCGCGGCCTCACGGCCGTTCTGGGCATGGGTGCCGCACCGGGCATGACCAATGTGATGGCGGCACACTGCGCGTCGACGCTTGAGACCATCGATTCCATTGACATCACGATTGGATGCGTCGACTTCGTCAAGGTCGAGCATCCCATGTACCCTCCCTACGCGCTCGACACCATTCTGGACGAGTACACGAAGGAACCGATGGTCTTCGAAGGAGGTCAATTCAAGGCCAAGCCGCCCATGTCCGGAGAGACAGCGGTCCATTTCCCCGACCCGGTGGGACGCGTCAACGCCATTTACACCCTGCACTCGGAGGTGGCAACGCTGCCGCTTTCCTACCAGAGCAAGGGCGTCGCCAACGTCAGCTTCAGGCTGGGGCTGCCGCGCGACTTTCACGAGAAGCTCAAGTTTCTGGTCGAGCTGGGCTTGGCCGGCACTGACGTTCTCATGCTCGAGGAGGGCCCGGCAGTACCCAGAAAGGTGCTGGCCAGGCTCATCGACCGCTTCGCCGCCCCGCAGGGCGACCCCGACGACTGCGAAGTGGTGCGCGTGGAGGTCAAGGGACGAGCGGACAGTCGGCAAAAACTGACACGCCTGGAAACCACGGTTTACTCCCACAAGCAGTGGAAAATCTCTTGCGGGGCGCTGGATACCGGGGTGCCACCATCGATAGTGGCACAAATGATTGCCCGCGGGGACATCTCGCAGCGAGGCGTCCTGGCGCCCGAGACATGCGTGCCGGCAGAGCCGTTCTTTGAAGAGCTTGCCAGGCGGTTCATAATAATGCGCATGATTAGCGAAGAGTACCTGAGTTCCTGACAATAGTCAGTCCGGAGGAAAGAAGATGGAGCCGACCTCCACCGACGAAGGATCCGCAGAAAGCTTCGCTGTCACGCCGGACCTCATGCCGCAAAGCAAGGAGGAGGAGGCCGAGCGAGCAGCCTACGTAGCTGCCGTTCTGGCAGCCGGGTGTGCCGATTTCGTCCAGGGCTTCCTGCTCGATTGCCGCAACGGTCTCATGGGAGAGGCTCTCCAGAAGGCCGCCGGCAGGGAGCTGAGCGACAACGAGTTTTCAGCGGCCGTCAAGGAGCTGACCTGCATCACCATCTATCTGACCGTCGTGGAGCACGGCGGCGAGGCGGCTCCCAGCTGGCTTTCCCGATTCCTCTTCATCGCGCTTAGAGCCACCGACAAAATCGTGCCGCAACCCAGGGCCAGGGAGATCATGCAAACGCACGAGTTCGTCTCGGGCTCCGAGGACATAGCGCTGGACGCCTCCGTCAGCGCCTGCCGTGCCATGGGGTTCGGCGATGCGGCGGCGCATGCGGCGGTGCCGATCCAGATATTTCTCCTGCAGAATACCGCTTACCGTTCCGACGTGCTGCGCTACGCGCTCACGCAGCCGCTCGAAGCCTTGCGGGCTCACGTCACGTCCATCATGTAGGCGGCTACTGCCGGCGCTGCTCGATCGGCTTGCTCTCGTTGGAGGCGCGCTGCATGCTGTTGTCGGCCATCGCTTCGGCCAGCTGGGCGTTGCGACCGTGGATAAGGGACGTGGCGTGTCCTACCATGCCGTCGCCGCCCTCGGTGTCGATCACAGTTTCGCTGTTCCGCCACCAGTTGCCGAAGACCTTGCCCGGCGTGGTTATGTCAACCTGCTGGATGGCCTTGGTGCCGACCATCTCTGTTTCCTTGAACTCGATGTCGGGAAGGTTGGCGTTGGCAGCTCGATCTTGGGCGTTGAACTGATCGACCTTGTGGATGAACTGGCGAAACTCCTCCGAGGACATGTTTTGAAAGTCGTCGCGCAGCCGGCTGGCCGCATCTTCTGTTTTCCCTTCCTTCAACAGGTCGGCTACTTCGCGTGCGCCCTG
>DATNRD010000032.1:0-6538 GCA_036703665.1 Candidatus Obscuribacterales bacterium | reverse complement strand
CGGCAGCAGCACTGCAGCGGCACCCACTCTTCAATGCTGGGAACGTTTCTCTGCTGATGGGCGGCGCTCAGCATGTTAAGGGATACTTTCTCGAATCCGCCAAGCTGCCGGAGATAAGGGGGGCAAGCTGCATTCTCGATTACGTAAATACTGTGCGAATACATTCCGTCTTTGGTCCCAGTGGTGTGTTTCCGGTGCCCGAGTGCCTGGTCTACGCTTCAGGCGGATCGCTCCTCGCGCTTTCCCCACCCCGACTCGCACTTGACTTAGCCAATGCTATCGAACGAGCATACGCTGATGAAACGCTCACGGCCCCAGCTGCGGCCGCCACCTACACAGTGGGCTTGCTGGAGCTTCAGTACGGGCCTCTGGCCGGGTTGAGCGGCGCCGACTACAAGGGACAAGACAAAGAGCAGGTCGGAGGTTTCGGAGACGTAACGGCCTACCTCAGCACACTGGTTCAACTCAGGCGTGGCGGGCATCCCGTTGACGCTCGCGGCCCACTAGGCCTTCCATACCAGCCGGATACGGCACCGTTTGCCGAACGTTGCTCAAGCTGCGCCAGGCGGGCGGCGATTGTCAAGCCCGGCATTCTCAGCGACGACCAGCCACCGGCTCTATGTGAAGCATGCTCACGCAAGGCACTGGCTGGAAGATTCGCCAAGAAATCCGGATTACCGACGATCTATGCGCGCCTGTCCGAGCAAATCGACTGGGATCCAAGGGCCAGAGTCGGCCTTGTAAGTTGGACAGAGCAATTCCGCAACTTTCTAGCCGACTCGCCCAACCTGGCATCTCAGTATCTCGGCAGCCATAAGGGCCTCAATCTCGACGACATCGACGCGCCGACCGACCTGAAGGACATCGCAGGTGACATTGGCGACGTCGGCGTAATTTACGCCGACGGGAACCTCGTCTCTTCGGTCCTTAAGGAGATGAGGTCGCCCGCTGAATACAGAATGCTCGCCGAAAGGTTGAGCCGGGCAGCGATAGCGTCTGTCTTCTCGGCCCTTTCCGAGTCCCTGCACCCGCAACACGCCGGCCATGGCGGAGGTAAGGAGGGCGCGCATCTGGTGCATCCCTTTGAGATTTTGAGCATAGGCGGCGACGATCTGTTCCTCATAGTACCGGCGAGTAAGGCGCTCGATATTGCCTGCGCCATCTGCGACTCGTTCGAAAGCTACTTCGCCATCCCCGGCGCAGCACGTCCTGACAGTCGCAGATTTTCAGGCACACCGCGGGCAGCGACACCGGCAGCACGCATTACCCTGGCGGCCGGCATCGTGATCGCCGATGCCAGCACACCGGTGCTCTACCTGCGCAACCTGGCGAATGAGCTACTCAAGTCGGCCAAGTCCCGCTCGCGTCTTGCTAAAACCAGCTGCATCGATTTCCAGATTTTGAAATCGACGGGCAACATCCTCGAGGATGTGGTTCAGCATCGTAACAAGAATCTCACCAGGGAAGTGCGGCTGTCTGACGGTGGCGGCACTGCCACGATCAGGCTCACTGCAAAACCTTATGCGTCGGCCGAGCTGAAAGCCCTGCTGACGAGCGCCAGAGCTCTTGCCTCGGCGGCAATTCCCCGCACGCAGCTCTATGCGCTCCGCAGCGCACTGCTGCAGGGCAAAACGAGAGGCACTCTCGAATACCTGTACGCAAAGGCTCGTGCTACTGACCGAGCCAAGTTGCTGTTCCAGGAGCTGGACGAGCGCTGGCACGGTGGAAAGAGTGACCCTTGGGTGCCGGCAGGCGACAAGGACAAGCGCGTTTTTGAAACCGTGATCGCGGACATCATCGAAATCATGCCGTATGTCGGAGAATCAGGGGTAAAGATCGATGAAGCTGAAGCAATTGTTGCAAACTGACACGCCAGCCTCGTGGCAGGTCGAGGTGTTGCTGGATTCGGATCTGGCCATCTCGTCCGGTACAGGTGGCGGCGCCTGGGTTGACAAGCTCGTCATACGGGACACGGACGGGCTGCCCTGCATACCGGGCAGCCACTTCAAGGGAGTGGTAAGGGATGCGGCCGAGCGCATAGCGCAAGCCATGGGCGAAAAGACATGCCACGCACCGCGCGCCGACAGGATGTGCCCCGACTCGAGCGGCTCTCTGTGCATTGTGTGTCGAGTCTTCGGCTGCCCCCAACGTGCCTCCTCGATAGCATTCAGCGACCTCTTGCTGACTACCAGGGAACTCAGCGCGGACACACTGTGCCGGATAAGGAATGGGGTATCTCTCGATCGCTGGCGCAAAACAGCTATGCAGGGGAGACTCTTCAGCATAGAGGTTGTTCCGAGCGGGCTGACTTTCAGGGGCTCCATCTCCCACACCCGCCCGCTCGACGCCAGGGAGACGGCGCTGCTCAGAAGAGCACTCGCCATGGTCGATAGTCTCGGCGGCAACAAGTCGCGTGGGTTAGGCCGGGTGACGGTTGCAGTGGAGGGAGCATAGAAATGAACGCATTGACGGCAAAGCTCAGGGTGGATATAGAGGCCCAAGCCCCACTGTTGCTTGGCGGGGCGAGAGCATCAGGCAGAGCTCCAGAAACTCTCAAGTTCATTCCCGGCAGGGTGCTACGAGGCGCGCTCGCCGATGCTCTGCTCTCGATGAGCGACCATGCGCCACGACCGTGCGGGAGCGATTGCGACTTTTGCACCCTCTTCTTGCTCGAGGACGGGAAGTCTATCTTCAGGAATGCCTATCCTGCCCGCCCGGGAGGCACATCGAGACCGTTCCCATTTACGGCATTACAGTGCAAAATCGACGAGAGTCACCCGGTCACGGACCTTCTATGCACGAGTATTGTGCACTGGCTCAAGGGAAGCTTTCGCCCGGCTGCTTGCAGCAATTGCAACGAGAAACTCGAGCCGGCGACAGGATTCTGTGATTGGCATAAGCCGGGCTGCGACAAGGCTGATGCGCCCACACTACGCGAGACGGTGAAGGTGGGAATCGACCGAGCACGGCGCTGCGCGGCCGATGAAATTCTGTACAGCGTCTTAGCCGTGTCGGACAAGGCGAAAGACGGCAAATCCCAGGTGAACTTTTCCGGCTCTATCATATGTCCATCGGAACTCGCTGACGAACTTGCCGGTTTGCTAGCCCAGCGCGTCACCAGACTCGGTGGCGCGACGAGCAGAGGCTATGGCACCATCAGAGTAAATGCCGTAAGGCAGGCTGATTCGGCGGTCCCTGTTGCTGACAGAATCCGCTCCTTCAACAAAACACTGGCGGATCTGCTCGAATCGACGCGCTCGCCCAGGGTAGTCAGGCTCGAGGAACTGTGGCTGGAGCTTGCCAGCATCGAGAATCTGCCTGCCGTCCTTCGTGAGGGCAAGAGGGGGTTCTTTTCAATCGACCTCATATCCGATGCCATTCTCCCCGATGTCATTGCCGACGATGACAAACTGTTCGCTACGCAACGTCAGGACTTCGTATTGAAGAGCGACATCCTGCGCCTGCACTCTGAAGACAAACTCCGGTCGCGCCTGGCAGCAGCATTCGCAAGGGCAGGCACCGCCAGCGGCTGGAACGCTACCTGGGGACTTCCCCGGCAGGTCGATATCGTCTCCCTGGCAGGTGGCGTCTTTGTCTACTGGTCGGACGACTTGCCTGCCTGCATCGGACCGCTCGAGTCGCTCGAACAACGCGGCATCGGAGGCAGAATTTCGGAAGGCTTCGGACAGGTGGAAATCTGCTCCCCTGTGCATATGGTTCGTGTATAAGGAGGACATTGTTTATGACGACGCAAGTACAGGGCAGGGAACCTACGCCGCGTGTTGAAGATCGGCTGGCACTGTACACGACGCAGGCCGTCGGGCAGGTGTCCGACGAGATCGTAAGCCGTGTCGAGTCCTTTGCAAACCGATTTCAGGGCGCTTTTGAATCGACGGAGGCAACCAGATCGCCGCTGAGGAACGTACTGGCCGTGGCTGCCAGCCCGGAGTCAGGCGTCAAAGCACTGCAGAATTTTATCCTCTATCAGGGTGGCAGGGCTGGCTCCGGAAGCAAGTTCTGGACGCACAAGGACGCGAGCGGAGCCTTATTGGCACCAGCCCTTGTGGCGGAGCTCAACAAATTGGATGACATTCATCAAAACGTATGCAACCTCATCTCCGAGCGGAGTGGTGAGAAACTGAGCAACTTGGAGAAGAACAGGCTCAGGCTGCGCTTGATGCAGTTGTTCATCGGGTATCTCGCAAGGACCCAGGTGGCGTTGTCCGGCACGAAGAAGCACAAGTGAAGAGGGGAGATTATGTTTGGTGAATTTCAATCGCGACTTACGGCGTCCGGATGGCTGGTCTGCGAAACCGCCATACGAATCGGCGGCGGGAGGGAAGTAGACATAACCGCTCCCGACCTGCCGGTTGTCCGCGACGCTGCCGGTAAGCCATACATTCCTGGCTCGAGCATAAAGGGCGTACTCAGGTCATACGTGGAGTCGGTCTTGAGAGCCATGGGCGGGGAGAAAGCTGCCTGCGACGCGTTGAACTTCGATCGGTGTTGCATCAGACCAGGAAAACGCAGATCGAACGACGGCGTTTACTTGAGCGACTTAATCGATCGATGTGATCGTGACGAACGCCGGCTTGCCGCTGAGATCGAGAAGGCCAGTTGCCTTGTCTGCGCTGTCTTCGGTTCGCAGGCTATGGCATCCCACGTGACATTTTCCGACATGCCCGTCGAGAACTGGTTCGGCCAGTATCAGGTACGCAATGGCGTTTCCATCGACCGGGATTCAGGAAGGGCGGCCGAAGGGAAGCTTTACGACTTCGAGGTGGTTCCCGCCGGCACACGTTTTCGCTTCCGGGCAGTCCTCGAGAATGGTGATGATTGGAAGCGGGGTGTGCTGAGCCTCGCGCTATCCGCGCTCGAAAACGCAAGCGTTTCAATCGGCGGAGCAAGCAGCCGTGGACTGGGAATCCTTCGGCTCGAGGCACTGGAGCTTAGACTAATTGGTTCACCGGATGACCTCCTTTCGGCTCTAGACGGCACCGCTCCACGGGAAGGGACGGAGGTCTCCGAAGAGAACAGGTCAACCTGGGTGCAGGCACTTCGAACTAGGTTAAAGGAACTGGCACATGCTTAAACAACGAGTCAATGAAGCTGAAATTGCACTGGCAATATCCACGGTCACACCGTTGCTGATCAAGGCAGGAGACACCGGTGCTGATCCAACACGTCCCGATATGGAGTTTGTGCAGACCTATCGGGGCGGACAGGAAACAATCTACATCCCTGGCTCATCGCTCAAGGGTGCATTCCGCTCACACGCTGAGCGCATTATTCGCACAATCGGCGGGTCGTCACCGGGCCGGACGTTCTGGGCCTGCGACCCTCTAGATCACAAGGGTCCGTGCCATACTGGAGCAAAAGGGAAAGACTTCCCGGAGGTATACAAGGGACTCTGCTTCGCCTGTCGCACGTTTGGCTGCATGCAGGCAGCCTCCCACGTGACCATCGCTGACGCCTACCCGAAGCACGACACCAGGTTGCAGCTGGAGGAACGCAACGGCGTAGCCATCGACAGGCGGCTGGGCTCGGTCGCCGTCGGGCCCTTCAATTACCAGGTGGCTTCCATTGCCACGTTCGAAACTACCATCCGGCTGGTCAACTTCAGTCTCGACCAACTGGGGCTTCTTGCTCTGGTTGTCCGAGACTTCGACCGGCAGCAGGTCAGCCTTGGGTTCTCCAAATCACGCGGGCTTGGCCAGGTCGCCATGCAGGTTGCTCGAGTGGCCATACGCTATCCGGCTTGTGTACTCGCCGACAACAAGATTTCGTGCGGTAACAAGAATTTCGAAGCAGACAAAATCATCGGCGCTGGCGACTTGATGCAGGACCCAGCCCGGTACGGATTTCCCACTCCAGACCAAGTCAGGGTTCCCTGCAGCGCCGCGCTGGACAAGTTAGGCTTCGGCGTGCTGCAGCAAGTAGCGCGCGAGGACGCTGACGAGTTATGGAGTCGGTGTGTTGAACGGTGGGCAGCGAAGGTATAGAGGCACACGGATAATGGCAGAATCAAGCAAGACAACCATATCAGTGGGGTCGCTCGAGCAGGCTCGAGACGTATGCCGGTTAGCCGAACAAGTTGTTGGTTCCGGCGGGTACTTCTGGTTGCAGTCCGACCTCTTGCTGGAGGACATAAAGCCGGGGCTCCCGGTAGCTGACCAAATCACTCAATTTGCCTCCGGCAGGGCCTTTTCCCCTCGGGGTGAAGTGCGCTGGAGGAGCGACCGGGGCAAGTGGAGTGTCACCGTCATTTGCGATAGCGGGGTTCCGGAAGGGTTCATTGCAGTCCCCGGTGAATTCGACCCCCGCCCGCACCGTGTCGCGCTATTTGGTCAACGCACACCAGGGAAAGCAGACCACTGGCGCGACACCCGCTATTCCAGGGTCATCTCATACCCACAGCCAGCTAGGGACACCGCGTGGGTAGGAGCGATTGAGTACATAGACCGGAGTACAGGGAGGGTCCACTTCGTTCGCTGGACAGGTTTCGGAGGGCAAGCTGATGCCGGCAGATAAAAAGGCG
>DATNRD010000031.1:0-3454 GCA_036703665.1 Candidatus Obscuribacterales bacterium | reverse complement strand
CGACGGGCAAAGGTACCGGGTCGGGCCACACTCGGCAGGCGCCAACCCGGGTCCCGCCTGCTACCGGGCAGGGGGCCCGCTGACGGTAACGGACGCCAACGTCATGCTCGGCAAAATACAGGCGCGCTTCTTCCCGCGGGTCTTCGGGCCGGCAGGCAACCAGCCCATAGACGAGGAGATTGTTCGGCAAAAGTTTGCTGAGCTGGCCGGCGACATTGGCACCGCCACCGGTGACTGGCGCTCCGCCGAGGAGGTGGCCGAGGGCTTTGTCACGGTTGCCGTGGAGCGGATGGCCAATGCCATCAAAAAAGTGTCGATTCAGCGGGGCTACAACGTGACCGAGTACACGCTCTGCTCGTTCGGAGGAGCAGGCGGGCAGCACGCCTGCTTGATTGCAGAGGCTCTTGGGATGCGCCGGATCTTCATCCACAGGCTGGCGGGTGTGCTCTCGGCGTACGGGCTTGGTCTGGCGGATGTAACGGTGGTGCACCAGCATGCCGTGGAGACCCGGCTGAGCCGCGACCTGTTAGCGCACCTCGAGAAAGTGATGAGCGATCTCGAGCGCAAGGCGGCGGACGCGGTGGCCGCCCAGCACATCGGCAGGCAGAACATTCGCGCCTGCCGAAAGGCGCACTTGCGGTATGAGGGCAGCGATGTGCCACTGATGGTCGACTGGGGCAGCGTGGACGAGCTCACGGCCAGATTCCAGGATGCCCACCGGCAGAGATACGGCTTCCATGCACCGGACCGGCCGCTTGTGGTGGAGTCGCTTCTGGTCGAAGCGGTCGGGTGCGCGGGAAGCGCCGCCGAGCCCCTGCTTGCCCGCCGGCGCGGCGGGCCGCCGGTACCACTGGAGCAAGTGACCATGTGCTCGCGCGGCAAATCCGACCTGACACCCGTCTATGAGCGGGCACAGCTGGAGCCGGGTGATTCGATCGCCGGGCCGGCCATCATTGTCGAGGCAACCGGCACCAACGTCGTCGAGGCCGGCTGGCAGGCCCGGGTAACTGAGCACGGGCACCTCGTTCTCACAAGAACAGGAGAGCCGGCAGGCGCCCTGGTCTTTTCACGCAAATCCACTTCAGAGGCAGACCCGGTCATGCTGGAGGTTTTCCACAACCTGTTCATGTCCGCCGCCGAGCAGATGGGCGTCACGCTTCAGAACACCAGCCACTCGGTCAATATCAAGGAGCGACTCGACTTCTCTTGCGCCATTTTCGACAGCCAGGGGGCGCTCGTGGCCAATGCCCCGCACATACCTGTGCATCTGGGTTCCATGGGCGAAAGCGTTGGCAGCATCATGAAGGCACGCGGGACAACTATGAAGCCGGCAGACGTGTTCCTGCTCAACAACCCCTACAAGGGGGGCACTCACCTTCCTGACCTCACCGTCGTCACGCCTGTTTTCAGCGCCTCGGGGGAAGAGCTCCTCTTTTTTGTTGCCTCACGCGGACATCACGCCGATATAGGCGGGATCACCCCCGGCTCGATGCCCCCGTTCAGCAAGACCATCGAAGAGGAAGGGGTGCTGATCGACAACTTTCACCTGGTCGAAAAGGGGCACTTCCGCGAGCGCGAGCTTTTGCAGCTGCTTACAGCCGGGCGCTGGCCGGCCAGGAATCCGCAGCAGAACCTGGCCGATCTGCGCGCCCAGGTGGCGGCCAACAACAAGGGCGTCCTGGAGCTTAACAGGATGGTGGATGCCTTCGGGCTTCAAACAGTCAAGGACTATATGGCGCACGTGCAGGCCAATGCGGAGGCGTCGGTACGAAAAGTAATCAGTGTTCTCTCCGACGGCAGCTTCTCCTGCCTGACCGATGACGGCAGCCGAATAAACGTCGAAGTACGCGTCGATCACACCACCGGCAGTGCACGAATCGATTTCACCGGCACCGCTGCGCAACTGGAAAGCAACTTCAACGCGCCATCAGCCGTTTGCAAGGCTGCGGTGCTCTATGTCTTCCGGACGCTGGTAAACGACGACATTCCCCTGAATGCCGGTTGCCTCAAGCCCTTGGACATAGTTATTCCCGAAGGGTCGATGCTCAACCCCGCCTATCCGGCTGCGGTCGTGGCCGGCAACGTCGAGACATCGCAATTGATCACCGACGCCCTGTTCGCCGCCCTGGGCGTGATGGCGGCCTGCCAGGGCACCATGAACAACTTCACGTTCGGCAATGATCGGTACCAGTATTATGAGACCATATGTGGTGGCTCAGGCGCGGGCCCGGATTTCGACGGCACGGACGCCGTGCATACCCACATGACCAACTCCCGCCTTACGGACCCGGAGGTGCTGGAATGGCGATACCCCGTGCTGGTAGAAGCCTTCGCCATAAAAAGGGGCAGCGGCGGCCTCGGAGCGCGCCGAGGCGGAAACGGGGTGGTCAGGCGCATTCGCTTTCTGGAGGAGATGACCGCAGCCATTCTTTCAGGAAGGCGATCCGTTGCCCCCTTCGGGATAGCCGGCGGCGGGGCGGGCCAGCCCGGCAGGAACTGGATCCAGAGGGCGGACGGGCACGTGGAGGAGCTTGCCGGAACAGCGCTCACGCGCGTCGCCCCCGGCGACGTCTTCGTCATAGAAACGCCCGGAGGGGGAGGATTCGGCCAGGCCGAGTGACTCTTTAGGACGTAACCTTCTAAGAAGAATCAGCCGATGGGCAGGCAACAATCTTCGTGTATCAATTCGTCGTTTGTTTATGCCGGCACCGCCGGTGGCAGAATTAAATTTGGTACGATGCCGTGATGAAGAAACTGAACAGTGCCTGCAGAGAGTTCATTGCGCGGGCGCAGAAGAAGTACGAAATAGACTTCAGTGAAGATGCGCTCGTTCTCGAGCAGCTTTCCAGGCTGTTCGAGAAGATCAAATCTGAGCCCGGAAACGGTGCCGGCAACTGGGGGCAGGGCATGTCGGCTTTTCTGGCCTCCTGGCTGGTGCGCCTGGGCGGCGGCACGACAAGGGAGACCGAGCTCGGGGTGGTCGTAAAGACGGCCGTATCCGAGAGCAACGTCTCCGACTGGGTGGCAAAGTCGCTCCGCCACGGGTCGGTGGAACTGCTGCAGGACAAGGTGGCCGTGCACCTTTTGGCGGCAACTGGAGCCGAAGAAGCGCCGCCCGCGCCCGCCGACCACGAGCAGGCCGCCCGGCTGCTGGCCCTGGCCCACATTTTTCATGACCTGGGCAGGCTCCTCCACGCAGAGCAGTATTACGTCAAGGCTCTGTCCGTTATTGAGGCGAGCAGCGATGCCGATCCGTTGCAACTGGCCCCGGCTCTGGCCGGTCTGGCGGAATGCCGGCACAGCCTGGGTAAATTCGCGGAGGCTTCACCGCTCTATGCGCAAGCAGTAGAGACGCTGGAAAAGGCCGGGGCGCCAGCCTACCCCGATCGGATGGACCTGCTCATGGCATATGCCCAGTGCTGCTACGACAACGGCGATTTCGCCGAGGCCGCCC
>DATNRD010000030.1:0-11981 GCA_036703665.1 Candidatus Obscuribacterales bacterium | reverse complement strand
GGTTGGGAACGTACAGCCTGCCGCGGTAGCCCAGCCGGTCTGGCCGGCCGTCGGCGCTGCACCTGCCGACAGCCCGCCGCGGGCAGACCGGAACACACGCGGAGCTTCGTCCCAACAACCACCGATTGCAGCGAGGCTCGGCGAGCTGGCTCATGCGGCTGCCGAAGCGCCGGCAGCGGTGCGCCCCGGCGTGACAAGCGACCAGCCAGCCACCGCTGAGCAGCACCCGGCTCGGCATGTTATTCCGCTGGCCGCTCAGGACGTCATCAAGGACATCATCGACGGGCTCCGGCATTCCAGCGATCTCGATGCCATGCTGCAGCGCGCCATCAGCAGGCTTACCGTTGCCGGCAAGGCTCACAGGGGGCTCATCTGGCAGGTGGTGGGAGACAGGCTCACGGTGACCAATGAATTCTCGGTCAGCGGACATACGCCGTTCGTGGGCACGCAACTGGGTTCTGAAGAGTCAACCGCGATCATGCTGGAGTTTTTGTCGCGCTTTCCTGACGAGTCGGGGGTGGGAGCGATCAGCATTCCTGATACTTACCAGGACACGAGCCTGCACAAACTGTCGACAACGCTTGCTTCGCTCATCGAGCTCGGCGACGTGCGCGCCCGGCTAGTCGCCCAGTTGCGGTGCCGTGGACAGATTGCCGGATTTCTCGAGCTGCAGCAATGCAACCAGACGCGCCTTTGGAGCGACGAGGATGGCGCCGTCCTGCAACACGTAGCCAACACGCTCTCCGTGGTGGTCCAGCAAGCCAGAGACCAGGCCAAGATCGAGTTCGATGCCCACCGCATGAAGCTGGTCAATCAGATAGCCGATCTGTTCCGGGAGTCGAAAGGCGAGAAGATCCACGACACGATTTTGAAGTCCATCGGTCTGATCAAGGAAACGCTCGGTTTCGTCAACGCTCAGATTTATCTCTACAGTGCAGAGGACGGCTTCCTCATACCGCAGATCCCGGGCGCGCGCCAGGTGCCGGTGGAGCTGTCCGCCAAAGATAATCCTTTCGTGTCGGTCTATGACTCAGCAAGGGAACGAACGATCAACCTCGAGTACACGCGCAAGGGCGATCCTTTCTTCGGGCACGACACGGCGGTCATTGTTCCGCTCCTGCATGAAGGGGAGAGGCTGGGGGTAATGGGCCTGTGGGAAAGGCTGCCGGATAAGCCGCAAATCGGCCCCTCCGATCGCGAGCTGGCTCGCACAGTGGCAGGCCAGCTGTCCAGCGTCATTCGCGCCGACCAGGCTATCGCCCATATTCGTGCCGAGCAGGCGCGCGCTGCCTTGATCAACAAGGTGTCCAGCGAGATCCGCCAGTCACTCAAGGAGGATGTCGACCCGGTCATGGACACGCTCGTGCAGTCTCTTCACGAGTATTTCGGGCTGGCGCTGGCCGTCGTGTCGCACTTCGACGAGCAAGCCGGAGACTTCGTGAAATCAAAGAGCGCCGGCTCCATGGCCGGCGAGCAGAGCCCGCTGGCTCCCAATTTTGGTGAGGTGGTCTTCCTGTCCATGCTCGAGGAGCTGAAGCAGGGGCGGATCATCTTCCTGACCGCCGACGACATCGCCCAGAAGCTGGCGCAGCGTGAGACTACCATGCCGGCCGGCATCAAATCAGCGACTCTCGTGCCGCTGGTGCATGCGGGGACCTTCAAGGGGGCACTGTGCATGGTGTCAGTCGATCGTGCTCATCCCTTCCCCGAGATGGACATGAAGATGGTAGCCGACCTGGCCGACCGGGTGGCGGTGGTCATATCGCACCACGAGCTCTACAAGCAGGTCGAGCGTCAAGCAGTCACCGATCCGATGACAGGGCTCTATAACCGCCGCCATTTCAGCGAGCAGATGTCGAAGGAGATCGATCGCTTCCAGCGTTTCGGTCATCCCTTCTCCTACATCATCATCGACCTGGACTATCTGAAGAAAATCAACGACAGCCTGGGACACCAGTTCGGCGATGCGGCAATCAAGCATATCGCTCAGGTGTTGAAGCGCACCACCCGCGATGTCGATACCGCAGCCCGTTACGGTGGCGAGGAGTTCGTCATCCTTTTGCCCGTGACGGATCTGAAGGCGGCGCGCATAGCGGCCGAGCGCATCTGCGCCGCTATTCGCGAGAAGCCGGTAGAGGGCATAGGTACAGTCACGGCTTCTGTGGGAGTGGCGACATTCCCTACCGACGCCGACGACAGGGACAAGCTCACGGAGCTTGCCGACCAGGCGCTTTATCTGGCCAAGCACCGTGGCAGGAACCAGGTGTGCTCGGTGTCGGAGGACCTTATGCCCAGCCTGAGCAAGCGGGGCGAGGAAGCTCTCGAGGTGCAGCAGCACGCGCTGCAGAAGAAAGCGGAAGAGATGGCGCCGCTCGACATAAAGGTGATTGCCGAGCACGGCATTCTGGGCTTGATGGGGGCCGTGGTCAAGATCATCGAGGCGCGCGACGCATACAACAAGGATCGCTCGCCAAAAGCCGCCGAGTACGCCAGCCGGCTTGCGCAATCGCTGCACCTCTCCAAAGAGCACGTCACGATAATTTCGCTGGCGGCGGTGTTGAACAATCTGGGCAAGATTGCCATGCCCGAAGAGATACTGCAGAAGAAAGGACCGCTCACTGCGGAGGAGCGCAGGATGATCCAGCAGAGTCCGGTCATCGGCGCCAAGATTCTCGAGCCGGCCAAGCACCTGCACCGCGTGGCGACGGTAATTGAGGCCTACCACGAGCACTGGGACGGCACAGGCTATCCGAAGGGACTCAAGGGAGAGGAGATTCCGTTGGAATCGAGGATCATCGCCCTGGTCGATGCCTACATCGCCATGACCAGCGACCGTCCATACAGACCTGCCCTCAGCCATGAGGAAGCGCTCAGGCTGATTCAAGAGGGCTCTGGGAAGGAATGGGATCCGCGCCTGGTCAAGCTCTTCCTGTCCATCCTGCAAAAGGAAAGGGGTGCAGCCGGAGCTGGTAAGGCTTAAGGGGGTGCTGGGCTCGTACGCCGGCAATCCTCGCCGGAGCGGCCAACTGGTGAGGCTTTGAGCAACTCCATTGCGGTCCACCAGGGGTTTCCATGATCCTCCTCGGAGGAACCCGAGCTGCTTGCCGGGGATGCGCCGGAATGCCCCTCCCTGCTTGTGTTTTGACAGTCAACATTTCTTCACAATTTGTTAAGGATTACAAGAATTAACTGGGCAAGCAGGGGGGAGACGGATAAAATAAGGATTGGATCAACCAGACCCGACAGCTCAAGCGGTTCGGGCGGGCCACCAGAGTGTTGGACCCCGAAAGAGTATCGACACAATCGAGCGACGCCGGGCGGTTTGATCAATGGGAATCGGTAGTTCGCACACATGCGATTAGGAGCAGGCCCCTTTGGGTCCGGTGGGTGAACCGGCAAAGGGGCCTGGTTGCATCTGCAACCTCCCGGCATGCGGCGTGTTCCACGCTGGTGCCGTGTTCACGCCGCAAGCGGCTGCACTACGCGCTGTTTCCACGCTGGTGCCGTGTTCACGCCGCAAGCGGCTGCACTACGCGGCGTACTTGGCCAGGAAGCCCCGGCGGCGTGCTTCCTCGAAGAAGAAGCGGAACATGCATGCCGAGAAGAGCATGTAGATCGCGTTGAGCACCGCCGCCCAGACAATGTGCATCGGATCGATATGGTGCTGGCTGATGAGCTGCCTCATCCCTTCGAACACGTGCGCGGAGGGCACCACCATGGCGACCGGCTGCAGCCAGGCCGGCAGCACGCTCACGGGATAAAACACAGCCGAGACCGGCTGAACGAGGAAGGGCACGGCCCAGGCCAGTGGCTCTGCAGGCGGACCCCAGCGCAGAATGAAGCCGGTGACGAGCAGCCCCATCGACCAGCCCATCATGAGCAGGTTGGCGAAGAGGAAGGCGAAGCTCAACCCCATCGACAGTACGTCGAAGGAATAGACCAGCGCCGACAAAGCTCCGAGCAATATAACCACGATGGCCGCCTGAGCCAGTCCCATCAAGTACGCGGCGCCGATGTACTCGCTCGGCCTGATGGGAGCCGCCCAGATGTTCAGCAGGTTTCTCGACCACACATCATCCAGAAACGATACGCTCACGACCTGCTGCGCGCGGAACATGACGTTCCAGAGAATCGCCGCGGCGATGAGGAAGGTGCATAGCGCCGGCAGCGCGTTGCTCACCTTCAGCATGTACAGCGAGACGAACCCCCAGACCAGCAAGTCCATGACAGGCCAGAAGAATACGTCCAACAGGCGAAACGTGTTTCGCGAGCAGATGTATCCGTATTTGAGGATGAGTGCCTTCACTACTCTTAAGTTCATACCTTTACCCTCTCGCAAGCAGAGGCTCGCGCAATGGTGATGAAAACCTCTTCCAATGTCTTGCTGCCGTAACGGTCCAGAATCTCTCCGGCCGTGCCTTCAGCAATGATGCTGCCGTGCTGCATGAACAGAATGCGACCGCAGAGCTCGTGCACGTCGATCATGTTGTGGGATGTGTTGATGACCGTCATGCCCGTCTGTTGCTGGTGGCGCAGGATGATCTTGCGCACCTTGTCGGCCTGGTCAGGATCGAGACTGGCTGTCGGCTCGTCGAGCAGCAGCAGCTCCGGCTCGTTGAGCAGAGCCTTGCACAGGTTGAGACGTGTCTGCTCGCCTGAGGAGAGCATGCCCGTGCTGGAGTTGCGCAGGTCGTGCAGCTCGAACATCTCGAGCAATTGCTCGATCCGCTGTTTCGGAGACCTGACGTTATAGATCTCGGCAAATACCTTCAGGTTCTCCCATACCTTCAGGTTGTACGGCAGGAACTGATATGCCGAGGCGAAGTTCATGCGGCTCAGTACCTCGATTCTGCGTTTTTCCGGGTCCAACCCGAAGATGCGAATCGATCCCTGATTCGGTGTGATCAGTCCCAGCAGCATGTGTATTGTCGTGGTCTTCCCGGCGCCGTTGGCGCCCAGGAGCCCGAGAATCTCGCCGCCTCTGACATCGAACGAGATATCTCTGACGGCTGCTCTGCCTTTGAATTCCTTTCTGAGGTTACGGACCTCAACCACGTTCTGGAACATAATCTTCACCCCAAACTGCCTGTGAAGGACAACAGATTGATATGCAAAAAAGCGGCTCTCGGCCGGTGTGGAAGCACGTGCTCCTGTGCTCGTAAGAGCGGGGTCTGCCCGCCCGAGCGAGGCGCTTCAGCACCACAAAGAGAGTCGCTGTTAATCCGAAAGGACTGCCGCGAATGTCAAACTGTCGGTAGGCCGAAGTCGCCCGTCAATGCTTGCCAGGCCCAGGCTGTCGTTTTCTAGACGGAATTTTCATAGTTGTCCCACCGAAAAAATTCGCTCACTTCTGTTGACAATAGCGGAAAGCTTGCAATCTGGCAAGCACCTTTTTCGCAAATTGTAATTAAGCGCTCCGTCGCCGCACCCAGCGGCTGCTCCGCACGACAAGACGCTCGGCGGCCAGCGCCTCCTCGGCGCTCTTGGCTCGCTGTGCTTTGTGACTTGTCCTACCGTAGAGGCGCTACCATGCTTCATCCAAGTTCCGACACTTTCATTCGGCCTCCGCCGGAACAATGCGCCGGTAGGCGGTGCAGCTCACAGCCGTCGGGCGCTCCGGTTTGAGGCACAGTTCCGGATCGTTGAAGCGGCAGTCATCGCAAAGATACCGCTCGCCTTGCCAGTGCAAGGCGGCATCGATCGTGAGGGCCGCTGCGGCGGCGGCAACAACAACAAGAATGAGCGCCTCGATCATGGATTCAGCCTCTATTTGTCCTTCTTTCTCGGGCGCACGAGCGTCAAGTAAAAGAGCGATGCGACAACCGCCGCCAGCGTCGCCATGAAAATCCAGTCCTGCATGATAGCAAACCTTACGGTTAGGCCAGACCCTGGCTCTTCGGATCGAGCACGTCGCGTAATACGTCCCCGACCGTGTTGAAACAGAGAATAGTGATGAAGATAAGAATACCGGGCGCAATAAGCCACGGCTGGTTCAGGAGATCGTTGACGTTGTCCAGGGCGGCTTTGAGCATGTTGCCCCAGCTGGCATCCGGCTGCTGAATTCCCAGCCCGATGAAGCTCAGTCCCGACTCGGACAGAATGAAGCTGGGCACTTGCAGGGTGGCCGCGACGATGACGAAGCTGGCTGTCTGCGGAATTACGTGTTTGACAATGTTTATGAACTCCGGCAGGCCCGCCGCGCGTGCTGCTACCACAAACTCTTCTTCACGGATGGACAGGACCATGCCTCTTATCACGCGCGCCAGCCCTGCCCAGCCAATGAGCGATAATATGACCGTAATCAAGGCGAAGCGCTCCGAACTGGACATCCCGGGCGGCAGAATCGCGGCAAGACCAATGAGGAGGTAAAAGCTTGGAATGGACATTACCGCCTCGGCCACGCGCATCATGATGTTGTCGACGATGCCGCCGAGGAACCCGGACACGCCCCCATAGACGATGCCGATCGGGAAGGCGATGAACAGGCCGAGGAAACCGATGGTCAGGCTTTTCTGCGCACCGAAAAAGAGGCGTGAGAAATTGTCTCGCCCGTTGATGTCCGAGCCCAGCAGGAAGAGCCTGGCGGGCGAATCGACACCAAACAGATGAATGTTGCCGGGGAGGATACCGAAAATGCGGTAGTCCTCACCCTTTACGAAGAGCTTGATTGGATAAGCCCGGTCCGTTTTTTCGTGGTAAGTCTGACGGAAGGTCATGGGGTCGAAGCGCCGCTCGATCGGGTAAATGAAGGGCCAGGTCGGCCTTGCCTGCGCATCATGCCAGTGGACCTGGGTCGGTGGCGCGTTAGCAACGTCCGGATCGTTGAAATACATACTGTAGGGAGCGATAGGATCTGCCAGCCCGGCGGCCAGATAGAAAAGCGCCAGAACGACCAGTCCCAGCCGCGCCAGCGGGTCGCGCCACAGTCTCTGCCAGGGGGTCTTGCGCGCTCGCGGCCTGGCAGTCGGTATTGTAAATCCTGGTGCTTCCTGGATCATTCCAGCGAAATCCTCGGGTCGACCAGCTTCAACAGAACATCGGCCAGGAGATTGCCCAGGATAAGCATGACTGCGCCTAGCATGAGCGCCGCCATAACCAGGTTCATGTCCTTGGTCAGCACCCCCTCGAGCGTCAGCCTGCCCAATCCCGGATAAGCCAGCACCATCTCGGTCAGGGCAGCCCCGCTCAGCAGTGAGGCAAACTCGAAGCCGAAGAGAGTGATGAGCGGGTTGATAGCATTGCGCAGGGCGTGTTTGTATATGACCTTGTCCTCGGGAAGACCCTTTGCCCGCGCAGTGCGAACATACTCCGCCCTCAGGACATCCAGCAGGTTGGCGCGCACCTGTCTCTGGATGCCTGCCAGCCCGATGAATGTAAGCACAGTCACCGGAATGACGAGATGGTGGGCCACGTCAATGATTTGCCCCAGTAGATTCCGTTCGTAAAAGTCCGGGCTGGTCAGCCCGCCAATCGGCAAAGCCCTGGTCCACAGTGCCACCATCAACAGCAGCAGCGCCATGAGGAAAGTGGGCATCGACATACCGATGGTGGTGATAATTCCAAAGAACTTGTCCACCCACATACCCCGATGCACGGCAGCAATCACGCCTGCAGGCAAGGCTATCAACCAGGTAAACAAGATCGTCAGGACGCTGAGCAGCAGCGTAGCCCCTGCCCGCTGCATCAAGAGCACAAAAACAGACCCTCCCATGGTGGAAACTCCCAGGTCGCCCCTCAAGAGGTTAGACAACCAGATGAAATACTGAACGACGGCTGGCTTGTTGAGTCCCAGGCGTTCTTCCTCCGCCCTTATGGCTTCAGCCGAGATTGCCGGATTCGCCCGCAGGTATGCAAGCTGGTCGATCGGGGCGAGCTTGAGCATGGTGAAGCTCATCACCGAGATGATGAACAGCAAGGGAATAGCTTGCAGGACTCTTTTCAGTATGTATACGGGAATGGACATGCAGTTTGCTTACCCGATGCTCCGGATCTTACGGCCGAGATTCCTCGCTGCGCTCGGAATGACATAAAGCCTGGGCGGCACGACGTGAGCCGCGCTCGGAATGACATAAAGCCTGGGCGGCACGACGTGAGCTGCGCTCGGAATGACACAAAGCCTGGGCGGCACGACGTGAGCCGCGCCCGGAATGATCTGCCATTACGACAACTGAAGCAGCTGCGAACATTTCGGCGTCACCACTTCTGTCATTCTGAGGGAGCGTAGCGACCGAAGAATCTCGGCCCGACAACACGATACTTGACTCATAAATCACCCACCTTTCTTCTTGAAGTAAATCTCTTCCAAATTGTGCATGCTGCCGAGAGGAGTGTAGAAGATGCCTAACGGTGTGGGCATATAGTTTCCTATTGTATTTCTAACTGCCGTGATGTCCAGGATGGTGTACAGGTAAGTGAACGGAAGCTGGTTATAGACTATCTCCTGCCACTCGTTGAAGTATTCGTGACGTTTGCCTTCGTCGAAGGTCGTCGCAGCCAGGTCGAACAGCTCATCTATGCGTTTTTCCCAGTCGCGAGCGTCGGTGACGATAACCTTCCCCTGCTCGTTCGGTAGACGCTGGTCGAACATGTGCAGCCTGCCGTCCGATTTCCAAACGTTGGCTCCATCGTAAGGCTCGATCTTGCTGCCGGACAACCCCATGACGATTGCCTCCCAGTCCAGGCTCTGGTTTGTCTTATCGATCAAGATATTGAAGTCGATCGGCTGATAGTTGACCTTGATCCCAAGCTTGCCAAGCTCATTGGCGATCATTACGCACGCGGCATCGCGGGAGGTGTTGCCGGCGTTTGTCTGCAGGGTGAACTGGACCGGATGGCCATTAGAGTCAAGCAGGCGATTGCCCTTTTTGCGGAATCCCCCCTGCTCCAGGAGCTGCGCGGCCAGGGCGAGGTCTTGCGGATAGGGCTTCAGGTCTCTGTTGAAGTAGAGGGATGCCGTCGTCTCTGGCGTGTAGAGCGGAATCCCTACGCCGCGCAAGATATTGTCGATCATCCGCTGCCTGTCTATAGCGTGGCTGATCGCCTGGCGGAAGAACTCGTTGTTGAACCACTTCTGTTTGACCGGGTCTACGTAGGGCTTATGCGTTTTCGGGTTGGTGCGGCGATTCATATTGACCATGAAGAAGGTTGTTCCTTCGTCAGGGCCAAGGTTGTACATGTGGAAATCTCCGGTCTGCTCTTTCTGCTTCATCAGTGCTGCATCTGATCCCCGCACTGAACGTATGTCGAGCAGGTCGAGCTCATTGCCATAGAACTTCAAAACCATAGTGTTCTGATCGGGCACGATTGCGTAGATGAACCGATCGAGATACGGTAGGCGGCGCCCCAGCCTATCCACCATGGCGTAATTAGGGTTGCGCACAAGCTCGATCCTCTGTCCGGATACGTAGCGATAGAGTTTGAATCGCCCGCTCACGACCATGGATTTCGGATCGGCATTGATATCCCAGAAGCCGTGAAACTTCTCCCGTCGTTGTTTTGTCATCGGCTCGACAGCGTGCTTGGGCGCGATCGGCACGTTCGGCAACATCTTCAAGAACGGAGAAAAGGGAACGGAGGTATGAAATTTCACGGTCAGATCGTCAATCTTCTGGACTTGAGGATACCTGCCGTAAGCCGATAAAGTATCCCTCAAACTGGAGTTGCCATAGCCTTTTCCGACAATCGTCTCAAACGTGAACACGACATCATCCGCCGTGATCGGTTTGCCATCCGACCATCTCAGTCCCCTGCGCAAGGTGATCGTGTACTCTTTGTTGTCGGAGCCGATCTGGATCGATTTCGCCAGCCTGGGATAGGGCTTGCCCGTCCAGGCGTCGATGTCCACCAGCTTCTCGAACAGAAGCAGCCCCAGCCCGGAGCTTTCCACGTCGGAGGCTTCCCACGGGTTAAACGTTTTGGGCCCGCTGCCAAATGTAGCGACACGAAGCGCGCCGCCGAACTCTCCGGGTTCGCCGCGCGCTTGCCAGCACTCCATCTTGCCGTACCGGGCATCATCGACTTCGACGAGCTTAAATGGACCCGGGTTGGGAAAGTTGACGATGGATGCCGTAGCTGGTGTCGTGGGCGGCAGATTGCTTTCACGAAGCCGCCCTGTCTCTTGAGGCGTGCAAGCGGTCAAGCAAACTATGGCCAGTCCCAGCAGGGCAGCCCGCATCACTTCTTATACATCTCCTCCAGGTTGTGAAGTCCGAAGACTCGCTGTGACAGCTGGGTAGGCTGATAGTTTGCCAGTGTATTTCGTGCGCCGACTATGACCATGCTGCTTACCAGGTAAATGAAAGGCGCTTGTTCGTAAATGATTTGCTGGTACTCGTCATAGAGTTGTTTCCGCTTCGTCTTATCCAGCGTCAGCGCGCCGTCCCGAAAAATTTCGTCGAGACGCTTCTCCCAGGGGCGAGCATCTGTCACCCGGACCACACCCTTAGCATCAGCCAGGCGGAGATCGAAAAGGTGCAGTCTCCCGTCGCTCTTGTAGACGTTTGCGCCATCATTCGGCTCTAGCGGATCACCTGGGCTAAGCGCAAAGATGCCGGCTTCCCAGTCCAGCGATCTGCTTGTTTTGTCGTTCAGGGTGTTGAAGTTGATGAGGCTGAAATTGACTTTCATCCCGAGCTTTTTCAGATCCTCTTTGATCATGGGCCCGATTGCTTCGGTGAAGCTAGAGCCGGAATTTGCCAGCATGTCGAACTCGACCATGTTGCCGTCCTTGTCATAAAGAAACCCGTCGGCTCTCTTCTTGAACCCGGACTTCTCCAGGAGTGACATGGCATAAGCGGGATCATGACGAAAGCCCTTCAGCGACGAATTGTAATAGGGGCTGGATGGAGGCTCTGACGTGAACAGCGGGAACCCTATGCCTTTGAAATAGTTGGCGACCATGTTGTCGCGGTTGAGCGCGTGATTGACCGCCTGCCGGAAGTTAACATCATTGAACCAGACCGACTTGACAGGGTTTACATAGGGTTTGCCGGTTTCTGGGTTTTTCCGCCTGTTCATGTTGAACATGAGAAAAGTGGTCCCTATATCCTGTCCAAGGTTGTAGAGCTTGAAGTTTCCAGCTTCCTGCTCCCGCATCATGTCGACCGTATCTCTCGAGCGGATTCGCGTGATATCGATTTCCTGTGCCTTGAATTTCATCAGGTTTGTGTTCGGCTCGGGAACAATCTGATAGATGAGCTTTGCAATGTAAGGTAGACGGCGTCCCTGCTTGTCGACCATGAAGTAGTTCTTGGTGGGAACGAATTCCACGCGCTGGCCAACCACATAGCGCGAAAGTACGTATGGCCCGCTGGTAACAAGTTCTCTGGGATTGGTGGTCTCTGCTGCCCACAGTCGTTGAAATGCTCGTCTGCCGTCGGCACGGCTAATGATGGGCTCGATGACGTGCCTGGGGGCAATCGGCATGCCCAGCAGGCGCGCGAACGGTGCAAAGGGCTTGGGTGTGACGAACTTGTTGGTCAGCTCGTCTACTGTAGAGACCGTGGGCGACTTCCCGTCAATGGTGGTTACGTCGCGCAGCGAGGCGTTGCCGTATCCTTCTTTGATAATGGTGTTCCAGGTAAAGGCAACATCATGGGCGGTTATGGGCTTACCATCCGACCATTTGAGACCCTTGCGCAGCCTTGTTATGTAGGTTACGCCGTCCGGCTCTATCTTGAATTCCTTGGCCAGAGACGGAATGACGTCGCCGGTGTAGGGATCGATATCCACCAGCCCGCTGAACATGAGTGCTGCCAGCTCAGACGATTGAGTGTCGTTCGATGTCCATGGATTGAAGACTTTGGGCTCGGCTCCGATTATCGAGCGCACCAGGGTGCCCCCGTACTGTCCTGGCGGAAATCTTCCCTGTTTCAGCTCTGCTCCATCGATGAGCACGGTCTGGTAAGGCCCGGGAAACGGCGGATTGACGGGCGGGAGCGCGCTCGGCGCCGCGCTCTGCACCGTTGACGTGCCTGCCGATC
>DATNRD010000029.1:0-2192 GCA_036703665.1 Candidatus Obscuribacterales bacterium | reverse complement strand
GCCCGCCTGCTCCATGGCCGCCAGCACCGGCGTCAAGGGCATGTCCATCTCAAACAGGAGGAAACGCTGCTCTGCATCCAGGCGTTCGCTGTAATGCCTGGCCAGCTCCAGGGCAACCCTGGCATCGTCGGCGGCATACGGCGCCACCTTCGCTACCGGCACCCTGTCCATGCTGATCTGCTTTTTGCCCTCGCCTATAAGCTCGGTTATTCTCACCATCGTGTGCCCGAGCAGGCGCTGTGACTGATCCTTGAGCCCGTGGCCCTGGTCGGGATTGACGACATAGCTGGCCAGCATCGGGTCGAAGGCCAGCGGAGCAAAGTCGATGCCGGAAAGAGAAAGAACGTTCATCTCGAACTTGGCATTCTGGGCAATCTTGCCCTTGCTGCGATCCGCCAGGATGGGCTTGAGCACCGAGGCAACCTGCTCCGGATCGAGCTGGCGCTCGGCCCAGTGGCGGACCGGGATGTAGGCGGTTTTCACCCGCCAGCGCTCCCGGTCGATCTCAAGGCGCCCGTCGCGTGAGTATTGCGCCCCCGGGCTCCAGGCCAGCGCGTAACCAACGATTTGGGTATCCAGAGAGCTCAAGCTGGTTGTCTCTAGATCCAGGCAAAGAACAGTCTGTTCGGAAAGCTCGCGGACAAGAGCCTCCAGTTCCTGGCTGGTGCGCACCACCACCGGGTCGAGCGGGCCCAGCGCACTAATGGCCGGCGGCAGGATGGTCAGCTGAGCAACTGCGCCGGCAGCCGGCGCCTTTTCGGCGCCCTCCGCCTGGCCATAAGGCGCGGCTGAATCCCGGCTCGATCGCGCCGGCTTCAACATCTGCTCGTCTATCTGCGGCGGATTGCCGGCATTGAACGGGGCAAGCAGCTGCGGCAGCCGACGCAATATGCTGTTGAACTCGTATTCCCGCAAGAACTCAACCAGCGGGCCGACCTCCGGCAGGCTCAGCCGGCAATGCTCGAAGTCGAACGCCAGCGGCACGTCGCACTTGATTGTGGCCAGCGCCTTGCTGGCAAAGGCGCTGGCGAGGCCATCGGCCAGCTTCTGGCGCGTGGCTCCCTTGACCTCATCGAGGTGCTCGTAAAGCGCCTCCAGCGTCCTGTATTGGGCAAGGAGCGCGGCGGCTGTCTTGGGGCCTATGCCCCTTACCCCGGGAATGTTGTCCGATGCGTCCCCACACAGCCCCTTGTAGTCAGGCACCTGTTCCGGCCAGATGCCCAGTTTGGCAAAGACCTCCTGCCGCCCGTAAGTAACCACGCCGCCGTCGCGGCCGGGCATGAGCACCTGGATGCTTTCATCCAGAAGCTGGAATGCGTCCTGATCGCCGGTCAGCACGAGCACCGGCATTCCCCTGCTCTCGGCCTGGCGGGCAACCGTGCCGATGATGTCGTCGGCTTCGTAGCCTTCCAGCTCGTAGACCGGTATGTGGAGAAGCTCGACCCCCTGCTTGATCAAGGGCCACTGTGCGGAAAGATCGTCCGGCATCTCCTGGCGATTGGCCTTGTACTCCTCGAAGTCGACATGCCGGAAGGTGGGTGCCGCCATGTCGAAGCAGACCGCTATCATGTCGGGACGCCGCTTCTCGATGAGATCAAAGAGCGCGCGGAAGAAGCCGTAAACAGCCCAGGTGGGCGTTCCCTCCCTGGTGCGCATGCCGGTGGTCAGCAAGGCATAGAAAGAGCGAAAAGCCAGCGAGCTGCCATCCACCAGCACCAGCGTCTCTGCGTTAGCCATCGCCCCACTCCTTCGGTATCACATGTAATATCATCCTCGCCGGCGCCGCATCTCGCTCAATGCAGCTCACCAGCCCCTTCCGGCACCAGGCGCCTGCTCGCCCGGGGTGGCAAACATCCGGGGGCGAGGCGGCCCGTATACCTGCCCGATCGCTTCCTCCAGCACCCGCCCCTGGCAGAGCGACGGCACGCCTATGCCAAGCACGGCGGCGATTGTCGGCGCAATGTCGGCCGGGCTGGTGTCGGCACCATAGCGCCCGCCGGTTATCGATGCGCCGTAGAAGATGAGCGGCACATGCGTGTCGTATCCGTACGGCGATCCGTGCGTTGTGCCGTTGGGCTCTGAGATGAAGATGTAATTCGGCTTGGTCAACACCACCAGCTCGCCGCTGCGTCCCCAGTAGTAGTTCTTCTTCACGGCCTCCGCCAGCGGCCCGGACGGCAGCTGATTGAGGA
>DATNRD010000028.1:0-4430 GCA_036703665.1 Candidatus Obscuribacterales bacterium | reverse complement strand
CCATCGTGGCCACCAACCAATTCAGGATCATAAAAGCGCAGGGCAAGGACATCATGTATCCGTTGGACCATGACGAGGCCAAGGCCTCGGTCATCATTCCGCCTGAATTCTCCAGGCGCATAAAGGCCGGTGAAACGGCGGACATTCAGATCCTTATCGACGGCACGGATGTCAACAACGCACGTATCATAAAGAACGGCTTTTTCGCGCTTACTCAGTTCTACCTGCAACAAAACGGGTTGCGCCACAGGCAGCCGTCAATTCGCACGGTTACTCGCCTCTGGTTCAACCCCGGGCGGAAGGAGTCACTGCATATAGTGCCTGGTTCGATTGCCCTTATGATCTGGATTTTCCCCAGCCTTCTATCGGCATTTGCCCTGGTGCGGGAGAAGGAGCAAGGCACTGTGCTGCAACTCTATGCATCAAGCATCACGGCGCACGAGCTGATTGCCGGCAAGGCAATCGCCTATTTCGCCATCGGCATGATCGAGGCAGCCATAGTCATTATCGGCGGGCTGGTGATCTTCCACATTCCTTTTGTCGGGAATATTTTGTCCTATATTCTCTCCACAATGTTGTTTGTTTTGACCGGCGTCCTGTTCGGGCTATGGGCGGGAACACGAGCACACAACCAGATGGCGGCAGTGCAGATCTGCGCAACGATAGGCTTTCTAAGCTCAATGCTCCTTTCCGGCTTCATCTACCCGATCAGAAATATCACCTATCCGATTTCACTGTTGTCGTACCTGGTTCCTGCCCGGTATTACATCGAGGCCACGAGGGACGCCTTCGTCAGGGGCGGCCAGTGGCTCGCGCACTGGTACATTCCTGTATTTCTTGTGGCGTTGAATGTTCTTCTGTTCGCAGCAGCCGTCGGCTCCATGCGCAAAATGCAGCTGGCTAAGTGAGTGGGAGGGACCATGCGCGCATTTGCCGACACGGGTTTTACAGCGCTGCTGGTGAAGGAGTTTCATCAGTTGCTCAGGAATCGCCAGTTGTTGTTCATGCTGCTGTTTTTCCCGGTGCTTCAGGTGTGCATGTACGGGTTCTGCCTCGACCCCGAGGTCAAGCACCGGCGAGTCGGTATTGTCGATCTTTCCGATTCCCCCGACTCCAGAGCATTCGTTTCAGCATTTGCGCGCAGCCAGGTCTTCGACATCGTAGCCAGCGGCAGCAACGAGAAAGAGCTAGCAAGACGCGTGCGGGACGGGCATCTCGAAATGGGCGTGGTAATTCCTCCTGAATTTGCAAGGCGGTTGAAAGCCGGGCAGACGCCACGCGTGCAAATCGTCCTGGATGGAGTGGACGCCAACGCAGCCGGCATTGCCGCCGGATACCTGGCCCAGATCGTAGCCAACCTGGGGCTGGAAATGTCCGCAGCAAGAGCGACCAGCTACCCCGATGCAGTCAGACCCAAGGCTACGTTCATGTACAATCCGGGACTCGTCGCGCCATGGTTTTTCGTTCCGGGTGTCATGGGCATAGTGCTAAACGTCGTCGGAATCATGGTGTCTTCCGCCACACTGTTGCGAGAGAAGGAGACCGGCACCATGGAACAGCTGCTGATGACACCGGTCAGCTCGGCCGAGATCCTCATAGCCAAAATTGTGCCATTGGTCGCTGTACTGTTCGCGACTATCAGCGTCGCTCTCACAACCGGCATGGCCATCTTCCAAATGCCTTTCAGGGGCAACCCGGTAGCGCTCCTTGTAATTTCGCTGCTTTATGTATTTGTGGTCATATCGATCGGCATCGCACTGTCCACGGTGGCAGGCAATCAGCGCCAGGCAATGCTCATCTCATTTTTTATCTCGCTGCCCGTCATATTGCTATCCGGCGCGATCACGCCGCTCGAGAGCATGCCGCCGTTTTTTCAGGACCTGTCCATGCTCAACCCTCTACGGTACTACATCGTGTGCCTGAAAGGTATCCTGCTCAAGGGTGTGGGTCTTGCAGCTCTCTGGCCAAATGTGCTGGCTCTTGTAGGCTTTGCAGGTCTGCTGTTTTTCGTCAGTGCAGCCAGGTTCAGGAGGCAGATGGCATAAGCCGAGGATAATGCATACGATAGCCGCTCATCTCGATCCCCGAAACGTCACCGTGCGCGTGGCCGTCCTCGTGGCACTCAATCTTGCCACCATCGACCCTTGCCAGGCAGGCAGCCCACAGCAGCCGGCAAGCAGCACTCCCACGGCAGCCAGTGGCAGTCTCCCACCGGCAGCCGGCGCGCCGGTCGCTCCATCGGGTCCGTCCGGCTACGCTGCCGATCACCAGGCGACGGCTGCGCCGGCGAGCGCTGCGGTTCGCCAAGATCCGCCAGGGGCTGACGGGCAAGAGCAGAGCGCTGATATCCAGGTGGCGCAGCCGGATCTCAAGGCATTGATCACAATTACAAAAAACCTCACTCCTTTCCAGCTGGACGCCTACGATTCCCGCCCGATCACCCTGCGCGAGACTCTCGAGGACGCCATTGCCCACAATCTGGACATACGCATAAGGCAAGCCGATCGCGACGCCAGGAAATGGACGCTGTTTTCCTCGTACGGGCGGTTTCTGCCCAGTGTCAACGCCTCCTACCGCTGGCAATACCTTTTGGGTCGTCCGAACATTCCTTTCACAGGCAACGCCGACCCAATCAGGTTCAACACGCCCTTCATCATCACCTCTGCCGGCTTTTCCTATTTTGGTTATCGCGGCGGCAAGATTCTCTTTACCGCTCTGCAGAACCGCAACAATCTGCGAGCCTCTAAGCACCAGGTCAGGGCGACGCTCAATGACACCCTCTTCGAGGCCACGAAGCGCTATTACAATCTGCTGCTGAATGAAGCGATTTTGCAGATTCGCATAAGGGCCGTCGAAACATCGGCATCGCAACTCCAGCTCAACGAAGATCTGCTCGCTGGCGGCAAGGCGACTCGCCTGGATGTGTTGCAGGCGCGCACGCAGCTGGCTTCCGACCGGCAGCGACTGATCGAGCAGCAGGTAGAAAGAAGGGTGGCCGCCATCCATCTGTCCGAGCTCCTCAATCGCGATCAGGGCATCGACCTTACACCGGCGAGCCGGTTGGTCCACAAGGTCTGGCTCATAAAAGAGGAGGTGAAACCAGGATCGCTGGTGACAGCCGCCGTGGCCAACCGCCCAGAGCTCAAGCAGTACGAAGAATTGAGGCTGGCGGCGAAAAAAGCTGTCGTTATAGCCACGGCGCCACTGCAGCCGACCTTTCAGTTCTTCGGCAATATTTTCGGCATAGGTGAGACGCTCTCCGATTCGTTCAGAACGGTAACTGTACCGGCACCAGTCACGCTGCCCGGCAACCAGCAGTTCATCCAGCGCCGCGTCTCCCGACAAATTGGGCCGCTATGGACCATCGGTTATGAAATCAAATGGAACATCGAGGGCATGGGGGTAGCGGACCTGGGTAACGTGCAGGCAGCCCGCGCCCAGGCAAGGCAAGCTTCGCTCGAGGTCAGCAAGCAGTTGAATATGGTAACGAGTCAGGTGAGGCAGTCATACTTAAGGACCTTGAGCGCCCACCGCAAAATCGAGGAGACAACCGCCAAGGTCGCCTCCGCAGAAGAGGAGCTGCGCCTGTCCCGATTGAGATTTCAATACGGCGTAGGCAAGAACATCGACATCCTCAAAGCGCAAGAAGACTACACCTCCGCCCAGATTGAGAACGTTGAGGCCGTCATCGATTTCAACATCTCCCAGGCTCAGCTGCTCAAAGATCTCGGGCTCATCTCCGTCTCGACACTAACCAGCCTGGCACCGCTGACTATTAATTGAAGCATCGCTTGCGCCTGCTTCCCTCTTGCCGGAGACTCTTTACTTGCCGGCTGGCGGCCCACTCAGATCGCCGGGGGAGGTTGCCTTCAATTGCCGCCCGGGCCGTCGCCGCTCCATTTGACGTCGGGAGGGTAGGGCTGGTAGCCGAAGGTGATTTGTCGCGGCAGCGCTTGATCAACGCTAAGTGCCCGCTTTATGTCGGCATCAACGAGCATCGGCTTGTTGAGCTGATAAAAGAGCGATGCCCGACCGATATAGAATTTGGGCTTGTCCGGATTTAAGCGGATCGCCTCGCAGTAATCAGCATAGGCATTGTCCACCTTGGCCAGCGCCTGGTAGGCTTTTGCGCGCAGGTAGAAGTATTCGGCGTTGGTGTTGTCTTGCCGCAGCGCCTCGGTTGTCTGATCGATGACCTTTTGCGGATCGGCGCGCAGCGGTTGCGAGCCGGGAACGGCCCCGAACTCCCCGAAATTTGGATCGACATCGAGACGCGGTACAACGCGCCTGTTCTTGCGAGGATCGAGGGTCTCATCGCTACGACCGACATCGAGATTACCCTCTACGCCGGTGCCGGTGTCGGCGACCGGATTGATTGCCAGGGCACGGTATGGACCCCTGCCGGCATCGCCAGGCGCGGTTTGTGGCGG
>DATNRD010000027.1:0-10512 GCA_036703665.1 Candidatus Obscuribacterales bacterium | reverse complement strand
CTCGAGATTCTTCCTTACCGCAAGGACGATACCTTCTATCTGATCGACTACCCGACCTACTCGTACCTGGCCGCCCGCGGCTTCATGGTGGTCAAGGTAGACATACGCGGCACCGGTGCGTCTTTCGGCGACGTCCTGCCGCGCGAGTATTCGGACCAGGAGCTGGCAGACGCCGAGGCGATCATTGCCGCCCTGGCCGCGCTGCCTGAGTCCAACGGGAACGTCGCCATGTGGGGCGTCTCCTGGAGCGGCTTCAACTCCCTCCAGGTGGCCATGAGGCGTCCGCCGGCGCTCAAGACGATCATCTCGATCCACGCCTCCGACGACCTCTACCACGATGACGTGCACTACATCGACGGTGTGCTGCACCTGGATCCTTACCACCTGTTCATCAACCACGAGCTGGGGCTGCCGCGCACGCCAGCGTACAAGCTCGACGACGAGTACTTCAGCAGTCGCTTCGACCGACGCCCGTGGCTGTTCACCTACATGAGCCAGCAGGTCGACGGTGAGTTCTGGCGCAGCAAGTCGCTGCGCCAGAATTACGCTGCCATCGACATTCCTGTGTATCTCATCGGCGGGTTGCTGGACGGCTACCGCAGCGCCATGGTGAGGATCTTCCAGAACCTCGACGTGCCCGTAAAGATGGACATGGGCCCCTGGGATCACTCATGCCCCGACGACGGCTCTCCCGGTCCGAACTACGAGTACCTGGACAGGATCGTGCGCTGGCTGGATCGCTGGTTGAAGGGCGTCCGCAATGGTGTAGACAGGGAGCTTTCCCGCGGAAAGCAGATGTTGCTCTTCGTGCGCGGCGGCCACGAGCCGGACGCCAACATGGAGACGACTCCAGGTAAGTGGCGGCTGCAACCGTGGCCTGTCCCGGGCGCTGGCAAGCAGACGTTCTATCCGCAGCCAGGCGGTCGTCTCGGCCGGCTTACGGGAAGAACGGCGCTGGATCGACTCGTGTACAGCCCCGGTGCGGGCGTAGCGGCCGGAGCATGGTGGGGAGATACCACCGGTGACATGAGCACAGATGACGCTCGCAGCCTGGTTTACGACAGCCAGCCGCTGACGCGCCAGGTTGAGATCATCGGCTTTCCCAGGGTGTCGCTCAAGGTGGCCTCCAGCGCGGCACTGGCCAACTGGTCGGTACGCCTGGAGGACGTGGGTCCGGACGGCAAGGTCGCGCTGGTGACCGGCGCCCTCATAAACGCCAGCCAGCGGAACAGCCGCCTTGCGCCATCGCATGTGGTGCCGGGCAAGCCGTACACCGTGTCGGCCGACCTCCACTTCACTACCTGGACATTCAAGCCAGGGCACCGCATAAGGCTCGCCGTCTCCAACGCGCAGTTCCCCATGGCCTGGCCGAGCGCCGAGCTGATGACCGGCACGCTGCACGTGGGCTCAAGGCACACGGCGTTGACCCTGCCGGTCGTACCGACCGGCCTGTCGCCGAGCCCGAGGCTGCCGAAGGTGGGCGAGCGGCTTGCCTGCCCGGATGCCGAAGAGATCGAAGTGGCCGACGGCAAGGCGTCTTCCGGAAAGCGTTGGCTCTACAACCAGGCAGACGGGAGCACGACCTACACCTCCTCCACGAGATCGCATTACCGCATCAGGCGACGCCGCTTCTCGGTGAAGGGAACGAGCTCCTGGACGACGTTCGACAGGCAGCCATGGCGTTCCATGTACCGCGGCAAGATGGTCACAACCATCGAATCGAGCCAGCGAACCATCAAGCTCACCACGACAATCCTGGTTCGCTCAACCAGGAAGTACTTCCACGTCAGCGTCACCCGCACACTCTGCCAGAACGGGCAGCGCCTGCGGATAAGAACCTGGCGTAAGCGCATCCGGCGCCAGTTCCAGTGACAGCGCTCGGAGCCTACCAGGCGCAGAGCCTTCGTAAAGAGGACGCAGCCTGAGCGAGAAACCTCACGGCTGCGTCCTCTTTCAAAACCCGTAGCTCTACTTAGTTATATAGTTGCTGTCTCTGGCCTGCTAGTGTTTCGGCCAGCACAGCTGATCGAACCCGGAAACTGTCATCCTCTTACGATGGAGCGAAAGCGTTCCTGAGGGAGCCCTTCGCATGCTCCAGCAGCCTGGCTTCGCATTGACAGCATCCGCTCGGGGCAGGCTGCGCGACCGAAGGAACCATCTGCTTGTGCCGACACGAGATCCTTCGCCAGGATGACAGTTTCGAGGCCGGTGACCTGTCTTGGCCGAAACCTTACCTTGGCTCAAAATTGCCACGAGCCGGCCGGTAAAAGAGCCACATGCCACGTTTTTGGTGCAATTGGCTCCTTTGCCAGCCGCTTTCCGCAAATTTCCGGCTCGGTTGAGCCACTGGTGGCATGACCGGCCTGAGGCACATGCAAAAAAACCCGGGACCGACGGGACTCGAACCCGCGACCTCCTGCGTGACAGGCAGGCGCTCTAACCAACTGAGCTACGATCCCAAACGACCGGATTCGGAGTATATCACAGGGCATCCTGGACAGTCATTCTACTTTGCCTGCGCGTAATCAGCAGCAGGCAGGGCGCCGCAGGGACAGCCATCAATTTCTGTGCTCCGCCGCTCCAGCTACCTGGCCTGCACGGGCATGAGCAGGTACTTGTAATTCTCGTCGCCGACACCCTTGAAGATAAGCGGCTTGAGCGGGCCGGTCATCTCGAGATGCACATCATCGGTGGCAAGGCGCTGCAACACATCGAGGACGTACCTGACGTTCAGCGCCACGTCGATGACCTGGCCATCCAGCGTTATCGAAAGCTCCTCTTGCGCACGCCCCACGTCAGGTGTGTTGGACGAAATCTGGAGCGTCTCCGGCTCAAAGTGCAGCTTGACCAGATGCGTCCGCTCGTCCGACATAACGGCCACGCGTTCTATTGCATCGGCAACTTCCTGCCTCTTGAATCTGGCCAGATATTTGCACTCGCTGGGAAACAGCTCGTGATAACGAGGATATTCACCGCCTATGAGCCGGGAACTCAAGAAATGGCTTTCCGTCTCGAAGGTAATCTGCCCATCGACGACAGCCAGCCGGATATCGCACAGCTCTTTGAAATCGATTAACTTGAGCAGCTCACCGCAGGCGCGGGCCGGCACAATGGCTTTGAGCGTAAGCGGCTTCTCCAGAGTGGCGACCTGGGACTTGGGCTCTGACTCGGTTTCCTTGTCGGCTTCTGCCCGCCTGGCCGAAGGCGAGTTCACCAGGAGCTCGTCCCTTCTGTGGGCCAGGCGGCTGCCATCGGTGGCTGTGGCTTCCAGCACTCCGTCCGCGATGAGCAGGTACACGCCGCCCAGAACATTGCTTGTGTCATAGCTTGCCGCAGCAAATGCCGTCTGAACGATGGCCCTGCGCAGGATATCAGAAGGCATCACGACGCCTTCCACGGACCGGGAGTCAACGAGCTTGGGAAAGTCGTCGGCAGGCAATCCGGAGAGCGTGAATTTCGACCTCTGGCATGTGATATGAGTTTCGGAGGTCTCTTTGTTGACCTGGAAGGACACCAGGTCGTTGGGCAGTTTGGACACAACCTCCAGGAGCTTTTTTCCGGGCAGCGTGATCGACCCAGGTGTGTACACCACACCTGGACACCGGGTCTCGATTGCCAGGTCAAGATCTGTGGCCGCGAAGCGAAGGGTAGTGTTATCAACAGTATCGACTAGTACGTTGCTGAGGATTGGCTGCACCACACGAGTGGCAACCGCACTTGTCACGTCTTTGAGCGCTTTTACAACCAGATCTTTCTGTACGGCAAAGTGCATATATCCCACCTCGATCGCGGAAAGCAAAAAAAGGTTACCCGCTACACGTGCGTTTTGCAAGACGGCAAGCCATCCTTAGCTAGTTCTGCTCCTGCATGCTTACAGAATTCATTTATATAGGAGTAGCAGCCGGTGCGATTTTCTGTAGAGAAGTCCCACAAGCCTTGTGGCGTTTGGATCGATCCTGTAGAGACCCTGTACATCGGCTGTTCAAAACATGATCCTTGTCTTCTGGCGCCCCGTCTGTATTACACAGCCTGCTTACAAAATACGAACAAGATTCCTACAGGTTTTCTACAAGTTCTCAGCTGCCCAGCTGGCGGGTAATCTGGGCGATCGCCGACGCCAGTTCGGGATCTTTCGGGATCTGGCTCTTGACCTTCTCGTAGGCATATAAGGTGGATGTGTGCTTGCGCCCGCCAAAGGCGTCGCCAATCCTTGGAAAGCTCATCTGCATCAGCTCGTGAGCAAGGTACATGGCCACATGTCTGGGTAGAGCGAGATCATGCGAGCGCTTGGCGCACTTCAACTCACTCGGCTCCAGGCGGTAGAAAGCAGCCACGGCCTCGATTACCTTCTCGATTGTCAATTGCGGCTTCTGCTGAAGCGATGCAGCCGGCTGCAAGACCGACATTGCCGTCTGCAGCGTCAGCGGGGCGCCGGTCAGGCTGGCGATGGCGTGAGTGCGAATCAGGGCTCCCTCGAGTTCGCGAATGTTTGTCGTTACAACCGAGGCAATATACTCCAGTACCTCGTCTGGAACGCGCATGTTGTCGTGCTCGGATTTTTTCCGCAGAATCGCCGTCCGTGTCTCGAGATCCGGCGTCTGGATGTCGGCTATGAGTCCCCACTCAAATCGGCTGCGGAGACGCTCCTCCAGGAGCGACAGCGCCTTGGGCGGCCGGTCGCTGGAGATTACTATCTGGCGCCCGCTGTCGCGCAGCGCGTTGAACGTGTGGAAGAACTCCTCCTGCGTCGATTCCTTGCCCTCGATGAACTGAATATCGTCCATCAGCAGAACGTCCACTTGCCTGTATCGCTTGCGGAACTCCACCATGCGATCGTCTCTGATTGAATTTATCAGCTCGTTGGTGAAGCGTTCGCAGCTGATGTATCTGACGAGCGTACTGGGAGAGTGTTGCAGGATGTGATGCCCGATTGCTTGCATGATGTGGGTCTTGCCCAGTCCCACGCCGCCGTATATGAAAAGCGGGTTGTAGGCCTGGCCGGGCCGGTCGGCGACTGCCATGGCGGCGGAATGGCTAAACCGGTTGTGCGAGCCGACGACGAAGGTCTCGAAAGTGTATTTCTGGTTGAGATTTGCCGAGGTAATGCGTCCCTGGGCGCTGTCCGGTCGTTGGGCGGCGGACCGCCCGGAGGTGCCTGCGTCGAATCCGGAAGCAGGCCTGGAGTCGAAGACCGGCACGTACTCGGGAACGACGGTGATGGAAGCCAGGGAGGCGGTATATGTTTCCTGCTGCATCGAAGCGTCAACGACCAGGCGCGTGGTCATCTTGCGCTTCAGCACCGTGGAAAGCGCTTCTGCTATGACATCTATGTATTTGCTGAGAATCCAGGATCGGCAGAATTCATTGAGGACGCCAATGGTAGCTTCGTTGCCCACGATCTCCAACAGCCTGGTCGGCTGAATCCACGACTTGATGGTGGCGTGCGAAAGTTTCTTCTCCAGCACCGCTTGCGTCTGCGCCCAAATTTCCGCCACAGAGCGTTCGAGCCGGACATCTTCTATCTCTTGAATGGTCATGGCTTCGTTATTTCCCCACCCACACACGAAACGCAGTTGCAAAGTAAAACCTTACCGTTTCATTAAGGCCGGTACGCGCGCCGGCCGCCAAACAGCAGCTAGTAAAAAGATGCCAATTCGAAGAGGACAAGCGCCGGGAAGACGGATGCAGTGCCGGTTTTGGTGCGGCAGGTCGTGGATGATGAATATAGGCACGCAAAACCAGCCATGGATCGGTCCACAGAAAGCAAGAAAGGAAACTTTTTGCACGAGCAACCGCGAGTCACCTCTTATGCTGTCGAAAAGCTGTCAGCTTCCGAGGTCTCCGCGATCCAACCCGCACAGGACGCATGGCGCCACGACAAAAGCCGGTGCGCATGCGCTTTGAGAGAGCGTCACCGATCTCGAAAATTTTTAACCGACCCCTTATTCAGGGCGGCGCGAAGTCATTGCGTGAGATGATAGCATAATTGCTTATTCGCATAAGGCCAAGAAATTTTTAGATTGGCGGCGCAAGGAGTTGAAAGCCGATGAAACGCACGCTACGTGGTTCAATCGCTAAAGCCAAGAAGGGCAGCGGATTCCTCAAACGGATGTCCAGCAAAGCCGGGCAGAAAGTCATCAAAGCCAGAAGGGCGAAAGGACGCTACAGGCTGTCTGTCTGACATGAAGCGAGGCAGCGGTGCTTCCGGCATCAGAGCGACTATCCAGAGACAGCCTGTTTCAGCGAGTCTATGCCGGAAGGAAGAACGTCTCCACCCCGCTGGTCACGTTGTACGTCTTGGAGAGACAGGCACGAAGCGCTCCCCGCCGGCCGCTCGTCGGCTTTGTGGTTGGCAAGAAAGTGCACAACAAGGCGGCCTACCGGAATCTGGCGAAAAGAAGGGTCAGAGAGGCTTATCGTGCGGTGCGCCTCGGTGATGCGAGTGTAAAGCAGTGGTATGCGATGGTCTGGGTCGTGCACAATAAAGTACTGAATGCAACCTGGGATGAGGTTCTTAAAGCGGTGGCCGAGTGCCTGGTCAGAGCGGACCGCAAATACGGGCGGCACAGGTCGGGGCCCCGGCAGCAGGGAGAGGGGGGGGCGACTCAAGAGGCATGAAAGGTCTTTTGCTTTTCGCCATAGCTCTGTACCAGCGCACGCGAGCGCTCAGGCGGCCGGTCTGCCGGTTTTACCCTTCCTGCTCGCGCTACATGGCGGGTTGCCTGGACAAGCACGGCCTTTTGAAAGGTACGATGCTTGCCGTATGGCGGCTGCTTCGCTGCCATCCTCTCCATCCCGGCGGTGTGGACGACGTCCCCGGGGAGTTCTCGTTGTGGCTCTGGCAAGGATCAGCCGGAGGCCCGACAAGCTTGGGGCACACAAGGGATTTGCACCGGGCAGATGAGTGCGCTGCTGAAGGGCGAAAAAGACAACCGCGACGGAGTGCTTGAGAGAAATTGGACATCACTTACTCGTTTATGATCCCCATCCTGGAGGCTATCTACCAGGCCTGCCACAGCTATGGCTGGGCGATCGTGCTCCTTACCCTGCTGGTACGAATACTGGTCTATCCGCTGGTGGCCAGCTCGACGCGCTCCATGCAGCGGATGTCCCAGATGCAACCTCAACTCAAGGCAATCCAGGAGCGGTACAAGAACGATCCCGAGATGTTCCAGCGCAAAGCGATGGAGTTCTACCAGAAGAACAAGATCAACCCCATGGGCGGCTGCTTGCCGACTCTAGTGCAGCTGCCCATCCTGTTTGCGCTCTTCGCCACATTCACCGGACCCCCGTTTGGAGACAAGCCGATTCCAGTCAAGATCAAGGTGGAAGGTGCCGGGCAGGCAACCCACCAGTCGCGCGCGGAGGTGTCGGGGGCCAACAGCCCTTACGTGAGCAGCGATGGAAAGCTTTGCAAAGTTGTGGTCTTTCCCGGTGAATCCACCGTCGCTGCCGGAGCTGCCATCGACTTCGGCATAAGGGCCGTGGAAGGGACCATGCCGGCGGATCTCAAGCCGGAGTGGCGCATTCACGGCGACGCGCATGGCGCGACGATCGACGCCGACGGGCACGCGGTCTTCCCGCAGCCGGGCGAGGTCGTCGTCGAGGCAGTGATTCCCGGCGTAGCCAAGAATCACAGCTTCTACCTGATCAACAGCCTGGGCAAGGTCGCCACCGGTCTGGATCTGTTCAAACCCAACAACTGGGACATCCTGGCCATGATCTTTCTGTTCGGCATAACCATGTACCTGTCGCAAAAACTCATGGTCCAGCCTCCTCCGGCCAATGCAGATCCGGACCAGCTTTTGATCCAGCAGCAAACACAGAAAACCATGCCTATCGCCGTGACCGCCATGTTTTTTTTCATTCCGCTTCCGGCCGGTGTTTACCTGTACATGGTTGTGTCCAACGTGATCCAATCACTGCAAACCTGGTTTATCATGCGTACTCCTGCCCCGGCGCTAATTGATGTGCTGGCCGAGGGTGGCGGTCCGCCTGCCGCCGGTGTGCAAACTGTGGAGAAAAACGGCGGCGGCAGCGGCAGTGAAACAAGGCAACCCACTGGCGGACAGCCGAAAAAACCTTCAGGCAAGAAGAAATCCAAAAAGAAGAAGTGATGATTATGAACGCACCAGAGACCACAGCCGGCGCCAAAGCGCACCTCGAGAAGATGCTTTCCCTGCTGGAGATCCAGGCTACGGTGATTGAAGAGACCTTCGATCCGTCGACCATCTGTTATCGGATCGACTGTAGCGAGGACGATGCCAAGTTCCTTATCGGGCGCAAAGGACAGACGCTTGAAGCGCTGCAGTTTCTGGTTCGCCAGATGTGCAAAACAGATCAAGGGGAGGAAGAGCACTTCATTGTCGATGTGCTCGACTATCGCCAGCGGCGCAAGGACAGCCTGATCGACCGAGCCAAAAGGGCTGCTGTTGCGGTTCTCAATGGAGAGGTGGAGGAATACGCGCTGCCGCCGATGAATGCTTTCGAACGCAGGCTCGTGCACAACTACCTGCACGAGCACTTCCCAGATCTGTCCTCTCAGAGCAACGGCGAGGGGCCTGACAGGCATATAGTGATTAGCTACAGCGGGCTTCCGGAAGGTGAGAAAGCGCAGCAGCACGACCAAGCCGATGTCGGCTCCTAATCTTGCTCACACCAGTCCAGACAGGTGGCCTTGCCCAAACGTCCTTTCAGATAGTCCCTGAGACCGAGAAGCTCGGCTCTAAGCTGTTGCCGCCCGGGCTCTCCGCGAAACGGCAGAACCAGCGTGTGCCGCGCCAGGTGACCGGCAATGAAGATGAGCGGCAGAACGATTGCTGGCCCTTTCTTGTGCTTGAAGAAGAACAGCATGCGGTTGCGTGTGTAATAGTATGCGCGCCAGTACGCGCGTTTCCCTTCGGTCGAGGCTCCGCCCACATGCTCGACCTGGGCGGCCGGAACAAGTATGCACTGCCAGCCATGCCGGCGCAGCCGGTAGCAAAGGTCGGTGTCCTCGAAATAAAGGAAGTAGTCTTCATCGAAACGCCCGACGCGGCGGAGCGCCTCGGCATTGAGAAGCAGATTGCTGCCCGACAGCCACTCTGCCTCCACCAGAGGCTGTCCTTCGGGAATCCGCCTTCTCAAATAGGTCTTGGCCCTGACAAAATCGATCTGCCCGGGGCCGGAGGTGGCGAACTGCTCGCCAGCGCCCGTCCTGACGACGGCTCCTAAAGCCCCTATATCACTGCGCGTCGCCGCTGCCGCCATCAACAGCTCGAGGCTGTCAACGGCTACCTTGGTGTCGTTGTTGAGGAGCCAGATCCATTGGGCGCCATGTTTAAGCCCGTAATCGATGGCCGCATTGCACCCGCCTGCAAAGCCGCGATTCTCTGCCAGGGTAAGCAAGCTCACCTCGGGAAACTGCCTGGCGATGGCTGTCCCTGACTGATCCGGAGAACCGTTGTCGACCAGCAGCGTCTCATAATTGGCATAATGCAGCCCCCTTATGGAGGCAAGGCAGGCTCTCGTGTAATGGGACGCCTGCCAGTGCAGGACCACGACAAGGACCCGGGCAGGCGTGGCGGCCGCGGTGCCTTCTGCGCTGCCGGGCTCGCCCTGCGGGTCGTTCGCGCCGCCAGGGCCGTCTGCGGAACCGGCTGATTCTCCAGAGCCAGTGGCTTCCTTGCGAAGTGTCACTTGATTTCCTTGTGGGGACTGCCGCGCGCCTAGGTGGCTTGATAATATTAGAAGGTCTGGCGTGAGGTTGCGGCATGGCCGAGTCCGACATAAGCAAACCGGAAAGCGCTGCCTCTGGAGGCGGGCCGGCCCCCGCGCAAGGGGCGGGAGCACCAGGGCGCCGTGCCGGCTTTAAGAATTTTCTTGCCGCAATCAAGCACATAAATGAAGCCTCCGTTGCCGACACGGTCAAGCAGCGGTTCTCCGACTACGTAACGATCGGGTTGGTGGTTGTCTGCATTCTCAGCCTGGTGGCGGCGGTAGCGCTTCCCGTGCCGCAAGGGCTCAAGCTTTTGCCGCTTCTATTTACGGTCGGCGCTATCGTCTTTTACATCATCAATCGCCTGGGCATCATTCTCAGCCTCACGTCGCGACAGGCTCTCATCGTCTGGCAGATCCTGATTGCCGCATTCTGGCTGGGCGTGACCAGCGCCATGCTGGTCATGATGGCGTGCGTGTACTTTTTCACGAAGGGTGTTTCCCAGTATTAGAGCGCTTGCTCTGTCAGTCGTCCTTCTGTTGCTGGCGGGCTGCGCACCGGTAGCTCCGACGGGGCAGCGGGCGGGCCGCCCACGCGGCACCATCGTATTCGCCATGACCTGGGAGCCGGTGAGCTTCTATCCTCTCAGAGCCCTCGATTCAGCATCATACTATGCGCAAACCCTGGTGTTCGAGGGGCTCGTCAAGTACGATGCGCGGCTGAACATCGTGCCTGCCCTGGCTCAGGCTTTCTCCGTGTCTGCCGATGGGCTGGAGTACGTGTTCAAGGTAAGGGAAGGGCTTAGCTTTTCTTCC
>DATNRD010000026.1:0-4897 GCA_036703665.1 Candidatus Obscuribacterales bacterium | reverse complement strand
CCGCCGAGGGAACCTACCTATTTCGCGTACTGGCCAAGACCGAGCGAACTAACTTTGTGCAGGTCCTGGAGAAGTCCCTACCGATAAAAGTTCGGCCGGCGCCAGACCAGGAAGCTTAGCGGCAGGTTGGGCTGCTGCTCGGCTATGATCCGCTCGCGCTCCAGGAGATTCTGGTAGACGCGTGTGGCCCCCGTGCCGCCTGTCAATCTTTTCCATTCGGACCAGAGGGGGAGGGTACCGACTATACTGGTTTTGAACTCTTGACAGCCCTTGCTCGTTATATATGGAGGGACCATCGATGAGGGGTGCGGTCATGACTATAGACCGAAGGCTTCTGGATGCCTTGATCTCCGAGGTCAGGACAGAGATTGGTTCGCTCCGTACCGATATGAGAGCGGGATTTGAGTTGCTCGAGTCGCGTATCGATGAGACTCACGCTCGGCTGGCCGAGACGAACGCTGCGCTGGCCGAGACGAACGCTGCGCTGGCCGAGGCAAACGCCGGGCTGGCCCAAGCGAACGCCCTTATTCTGGTCCTATCGATGAGCATGCGGGAGCTGGATACCAGGGTGAAGGGGCTGGAATTTCTGCTGAGGGACTGGAATGGTCCTGACGGACACTCTGAGCGTTAAACACAGGAGGCACGTCGATCATGGACAGTGAGGATGATGCTATCAGAGAGCTGGAGCGGCAGCTGCAGGAAGTGTACCGGCAACAAGATGAGGCTTTTAGTCACAACGATCTGAAGCGAGCTGCAGAATTGATCAGACGAGCCACGGAAATCCAGGGGAAACTGAGCAAGCTGATACTGTGGTCTCGCCCGAGACAGCCACGAAAAGTGGATCCGCTCTGGGAGCTGGTCAGGGATTGTCAAAGGCGATTGAAAACGCTAGAGGAGAAGGTAGATAGGCTTGAAAGTCATTTCCGGGGAGATGATGGCGAGGTAGCCTGAGAGGCTCTCCAGTGTTCGCTCATTTCGCCTTATTCCCTTGTGGTCCTTGTATAAAGGACTTACAGGCCTGAGACGAGAATGTCCGGATGTGTGTCCTTCGAATTATCAGGGGGTTTGACTCTGTCCTTCCGGTGTCTGCGGCGTGTCAGCAAGCGGGAGGTGGCGCGCCAGGACATTGAGCACGCAGGCAGCCGGTAGGGCGAAGATGACACCGAGCATGCCATCGAGACGCGCACCGATCATGATGGCGATGAAGATGAGGATCGGATGCAAGCCGATGACGTTGCCGATGTACCGTGGGGCTACCACGTTGTCCTTGACTTGCTGCATCACGTTGAAGATCACTATGAGCGCTAATATCTGCACGAGGCGGTTGCCGGGGAAGTTCATGCCGTGTATGGCGACTGCCACCACCGCCGGTGCAAAGCCGATGGGCGGCCCGATGACCGGAACTATCTCCCAGATGGCCAGGAAGACGCTCAGCAAAAGCGCATACTGGACATTGAGCCCGACATACACGCCCAGCATTACTATGCCTGCAAGAATTGCCAGAACCGTCTGCCCGCGCAGAAAGGACTCGAGCGATGAGTCCATGTCGCCGGCCATACGCTGCAGGGCCTGCCTGTAGCGAGACGGGCACAGTGCGATTACTTGATCTTTCAGGTGGTGTCCCTCAAGCAGGAAGTAGAAGGAAACTACCAGGATGCTGACCCCATAGAGCAGCCAGGTCATCGTACCCATGGCCATGTCCGTGACGCGGTTGATGACGGCGCCGGGGTCCGGTTTGGGCATGTTGGCCACGATGGTGTTTACTATGTCGCCCGCGCGCACATTGATCTGTGCAGCCTGCAGTCGAGCTTCAAAGGGTGCCAGCGCCCGGGTAAGCGAGTGTAACGCATCGGGCAGGCTGTCCATGATGCTCTGCAGTAGTTGGCTTACCTGGTACATCATGGCCGGAGCCACGAGCACGACCGCCACCACCGTGACCACTGCCAGAACGGCATATACGAGCAGGATGGACAGCGCGCGCGAGCGCAGGAAGCGCTCGAAAAAGTCCACCACGTTGATAAAGAGGTACGAGAGCAAGACCGAAATGCCGAGAATCCTCATGATGTCAGCGAAAAATGCAGCCAGTTGAAACACCAGGAAGGCAGCGACAAGCGCAAGCACGACGATCGTGAGCCGTCGTTGCGTGAGCAGCAGCTTGTCCGGCGCGGAAGCTTCCGGGGGCGTGCCTGGCACCGATGGTTTGTTCGCCGTTGCATTTACGCTTTCATCGCCTTCCATGGCGTCTTACCTCAGGGCACCCTCAAAACCTGCCGCAAGTAATCTATCTTATTGCGTATGTCGCCAATGTCGGGTGGGTTGGGGGTAAGCTCCAGCACCTTGCGATATTCGTAGAGCGCTTCTTCATGCCGGCCCTGTTGCAGCAAGGAGTCGCCCAGGAGCTTGTGATACTTGGACTCAGCCGGCTTCAGCAAAAGAGCAATCTTGATCTCCTGCTCGCACTCGGCCGGCTTGCCCAGCTGCATCAGCACGAGCGCCAGGCGGTAGCGAAACTCCGAATCCAGCGCATCCATGCCTGCGGCTTCCTTGAACTTTGTGGCGGCCTCCTCCAGCCTGTTCTGGCGCTGGAAGATCACGCCCAGGTTGAAGTGATAGTCGGCCCGGTTGGGCTTGAGCTTCAAGGCAAGTCTGGCTTCCTGCTCGGCGGCATCGAGCTCGCCCATGTCCTTGAGGACCAGCGCCAGGTTGTTGTGATAGCCGGCTCCCTGGGGGTTGAGTCGAATCGCCCGGCGGTATGCCTCGGCAGCTTCTGCCAGCTTGCCCTGGGTTTGCAGAGCTATGCCGATGCGGTTCTGCTCGCGAGCCTCGTCGGCCGGTCCGCTTGCAGCGGCGGGGGCGGCCTTAGCCGCAGGCAGCCAGGCAGGCAAGGTCGATATAAGTAAGCTTGTGATTGCCCTCTTGAAATTACCGCTCATGCGCTTCTTTCAACCGCTTGTTCCGGCAACTTCATCCAGGGCGTGCCCGCAGCCTGTGCAGCCGGCCAGCTTATTGCTTACCAAATATTACAACGGATTCAGGCTGCAAGCTTGTAAGATAGAGCTCTTGCAAGGTCCGCAAGCTAAGGGGCATCCAGCCGTTGAAAGCCAGAACGTTAGCCGCCTGCCTGGTGGTGTCGCTGCTGCTCAATGCCGCAGGTGTTGTCTTTTTCTTTCTCTACCTGAACGAGCGGGGTGAGCGCAAATCGGCCGCGAAAGAGCGCAGCCGCATGGCCCAGAGATTGACCGCCTTGAGGGCGGCCGAGCTAACCGGAGAGCAATCCAGAGAGCGCATTGAGCGGCACACTTTCAGGAGTCACGTCGACGGCACGCAAGACGAGTTTGCACTGATCGAGCCGTCTGCCGGCGCCGATGTAAGCGATCTTACCCTGGTCGTCTATCTGCACGGCATGGGCTCGACCTATCTGGAGCCTTTCTTCGTGCCGCCGCGGGAAACAGTAGCCGATGCCGTGACGAGAACCCACCCTTCCACGGTCTTCCTCTCCCCCTCCTACAGGCGTGAGGCTTCCTGGGGAAACGACGCGGCGGTCTGCGACATCACACAGAACATAAGGCAAGTCTGCCAGCAGTTTCCCATAAAAAGGATTGTAATCATGGGAACCTCCATGGGCGGCTGTGTTGGTCTGGTCTACGCCGAATCAGCCCCTGCTGACGTCAAGCAGAAGATAGCCGGCGTGGTAAGCGTGGAGTCAGCCGGTGATCTGGTGGACCTTTACAAGACGTCTATGCATCCCGGGCTGGCCATGGCAATGATCTCGGCCTTCGGCGGTTCGCCCGAGCAAGTTCCGCAGGTATATAAGAAGAAGAGCTTCCTGAAAAATCTTGACGGTCTGCCAGCGGGCGTTCGAATAGCAATTATCTCGGCGCGTGAGGATGAAATCGTTCCGCCGCGGCTTCAACACGATATAGTGAAAGCGCTGGAGCGGCATCATGTGCCGGTCAAGCTCATCGAGGTCGACGGCGAGCACGGACCGCCTCCGGTGAGGGTCTACATGGAAGCGTTCGATTTCGTGCTGCCCAAAAGGACGTAAGCACGCGGCGGAAGGGAAGACACCGATGTCCAGCGAGCTTGTGCGTGTAACGGTAGACACGGTTGCCTTCGCGATTCACGACGGCACCCTCGAGGTTCTGCTCATAAAACGCAAGTATGATCCCTTCAAGTCGCGATGGGCGCTGCCGGGAGGCTTCATCTTAGAGGCCGACCATACTCTGGAGGATGCGGCGGCCAGAGAGCTGGCCGAGCAGACCAACGTCAGCGATGTCTACCTCGAGCAACTCTACAGCTTCGGCGATCGAGGACGCGATCCCCGCGGCCGGGTGGTGACGGTGGCATATCTTGCGCTTTTGAAGCAGGAGGAGCTGGAACTCAAAGCCAGCTCGGATGCCAGCGGGGTTGCCTGGTGGCCGGTGAACAACCCGCCTGAGTTGGCATTCGATCATGGCAGGATCATCCAGTACGCCCAGCAGCGCCTCAAGTACAAAATCGAGTATTCGCCGGCTGCCTTCAAGCTGCTGCCCGACAAGTTCACGCTGCGCGAGCTGCAAGTCGTCTACGAAGCCGTGTTGGGTAAGTCGGTGGACAACCGCAACTTCCGCAAAAAGTTCCTTTCTACGGGCGTTCTGCGCGAGCTGGATGAAACGACGCAAGAGTCCTCCTTCCGGCCAGCCCGGCTCTATACCTTTTCCGAGGCGGACTTCGAGCAGCTGCCTGACCGACCGGTGTTTGTGTTTTAATTCCTCCTGTTGCACCAGAGGCGGTCCGTGACCAAGCTGAAAGCCATTCTCGCCCTGTTCCTCGTTAGCCGGCTGCTGCCGGTGGCCCCGGCGCTTGCTCAGAGCCAGAGCTGGGACTACAAGCCGCGCGAGCGCTCCCAGCAAGCGGC
>DATNRD010000025.1:0-6522 GCA_036703665.1 Candidatus Obscuribacterales bacterium | reverse complement strand
CCACCGGCGGTGAGAAGCGCGAATACGAACCAGAGCGCCGAGTTGAACAGGCCGATGACCAGGAGCGCCAGCAGTCCCCTGAAGAAGCCACCCTGCCGGATGGCCACCTTGTTGCCGGTGACGGCCGGGACCACGATGAGCAGGGTCAGGACCATGAGGACGATGCGGATGAGAAGGTGCAGCATGTGATGTCCTCCAATTCATCTTGAGCGAGCCCGGCTTGACGCCGGGCTCGGCTGACTTCGGAAGCAATGCTCCGCGAAGAAGCGCTTACTCGCAAAGAGCCAGGAGCAGCATGACCGCCACCCCGAACCCCATCGCCAGCAGCTGCAGGAGCGACCGCGACGGCCTGAGCTCCTTGTGCATCTGCGGCAAAAGGTCGGATCCGGCCAGGTAGATGAAGCACCCGGCGGCGACAGGCGCCATGAGGACGGGGAAGTTCTCGATGGCCGAGCCTGCCCAGAGCGCAATCACGGCGCCGACGAGCCCGATCAGACTGGAAGCCAGATTCATGGCCACGGCCCTGGCGCGGCTGAAGCCGGCGTGCATGAGGACGCCGAAATCAGCCATCTCCGTGGGCACCTCGTGCAGCACCACGGCCAGCGTGGTGGCGATGCCGACCGGGATGCTGACCATGTAGGCGGCGCCAATCACCATGCCGTCGACCAGGTTCTCCAGTCCGTCCGCCAGAAGGCTCATGTAGCCCACGGGATGGACATGGTCCGCGTCGTGGCAGTGCTGGCTGGAGCTGCAGTGATCGAGCGAGTGGCAATGCCGCCAGAGCAGGACCTTCTCCAGCACAAAAAAGGCGAAGATCCCGCCCAGGACCGACAGTGAAACAACGAGGCTGTTGCCGGCGCCCTCGAAAGCTTCGGGCAACAAGTGGATGAAGGCGTTCCCGAACATGGCGCCGGCCGCGAGGCTGACGAGCAGGGGGGTGGCCTTTTTCAAACGCTCCTTGTCGAGCGACATCGTCACGAGGCCGATGAGCGACACGAGGCTCACCGCAAGGACGCTGGCAATGGCGTAGATCCAGGGGGTTGCCATAGGAATTCTCCCGGTTGATGTTGCGTGAGAGAAAACGGTCCAGCTGCACGGTCTTCTGGCGGGGTCCGCCCGCCTGCCTGGCGGTCGTGAAACGGGCGGGGTCGCCACCCGTTTCACAACCGCGGCCAGGCACAACCGAGCTTTCACTGCGGACCGAAACGAGATCGGAGGTCGCTTACGACCTCTTGGCCGGGGGGGCCTTTTTCCTGGCAGGGATCATGGTGTCGAATGTGGTGCGGATCGCCTGCCGCTCATCGTCGGTGAGCTTGCGCCTGGCGAAAAGCACCTTTTCGCAACTGCCAAGGATGGTGAGGATTCCCGCCAGGTGCGGGTGGTTGCCGCCCAGTTCGTAGGGAATCTCGCGCACGGTGCGCGACTCGATGCGATAGAGCCGGCGGATAATGCGCTCGATGTCCTTGTAGCGCTCCGGCCGGTCGTCGCCTTCGGCCATCCTGGCCCAGACCGCCTCGAACTCCAGCCTGGCGGCCTCCCAGCGGGAAAGCGGGATCTGCTCTGGCTGGGTTGCGGCGTTTTTCAGGCGCCGCAGGTACCAGAGCCCGAGCACGATGCCGGCCAGTCCGGCCAGCAGTGCCGCTGCCGTCGTCCAGTAGTGCCAGCCGTGCAGCACGGGCAGAGGCCCGTCCTTGATGTCCGGTCGCCCGTCCCAGGTACGCGATGTGTAGAACACCTGCTCGGGAATCGAGGCGGCGCGCGGCTCCTTGCTGCCGGCAACCGTGTAGGACATGGTCGCCTTGAAGCTCAGCTTCTCGCCGACCTCGAAACTCTGCAGCTCAAGCGTCACGTGGACATAGCGGCTTCCGTCCTTGCGGTCCCGGACGTAGAAGTCCGGCTGCCCCGCAATCTCGAAATCGCCTTCCACCGCCAGGCTGTTGAGATCGAGTTCCGTGTTCGGCTGCTGCTTGATGTAGATGTGCACCGGCACCCGGTCGCCGATGCGCCAGGCAAAATCGGGTTCGAACTGAACCACGACCTGCGGGGCGCTGTCGGCGGCAGCCGGGAACTCGGGCCAGATCGTGCGCTTGGACCAGAACGTGGCGGTGAGCGCTCCTGTGGCGAGCAGGAACACACCGACGATCCAGGCCACAAACGTCAAATGCCTTTTCATGGGGCACCTCTTGTCTGTCGCCGGATCAGCGGCGTGTACGGACCCGAGGAGCACCTGGCTTGGCAGTGTTGGGTTTGGTCGATGCGGGCTCCAGCGGAGCCACCACAGCCAGTACCACGAACAGCAGCGCCAGGAGCAACGGGTACATGAAAACTTCCTGCTCGCCCTTCTTGTACTTCACCTCCACGCTGGAGATGAGCGAGCCGAGCCGGAAGTCGGAAGGATCGTCGACGCGCGTGTAGCGTCCGCCGGAAGCGTTGGCCAGGTAGCGCAGCGTGTTCTCGTCGAGGGCGGTGCGGACGATTTCGCCGTCCACCTCGTACCACTCCTTGCCGCGCATGGACTCCTGGTCAGCAGGCGAGAGCTGGCTGACCGGAATGGCCGACGGCGTCGTCTTGCCCAAGCCAACCACGACCAGCTCGATGTCCCGCTTTCGGCACTCGGCGGCGATTTCGCCCAGTCCCTCGGCGCCATCGTCGTTGCCGCCGTCGGAGAAGAGCACGATGATCTTCTTGCGGCCGGGGTTGGAGTCGACGTCATAGAGCGTAAAGGCCAGATCGAAGGCCTTTATCAAGTTGCTGCCCTCACCGGGAGCCGAGCTTACGGTGAGCGCCCGCTTGAGCGCCCACTGCAGCGCCGGCAGGTCGTCGGTGAGGAACGCCTGCGGGAAAGCCTCGCCGGAGTAGCTGACCACGCCGATGTGGTTGGCCTTGATCGAAGGCACCACCTCGTTGACGATCAGATACCGCGCCATGTCCAGGCGCGTTCCTCCACTCCAGTAGTAGCCGGAGAGCTTGCCCTTGTAGTCCTGGGCAGCCATGCTCCGGCTGACGTCGACGACGGCGATCACGTCCACCGAGCCGCTCGGGAACTCGGCCAGGCCGTTTTGAAACGACGGTCGCGCCAGGGCCACGACGAAGCAGGCGAGAGCCAGGAAGACCCAGAGAGCCTTGAACTGGTACACCTCCTTGCGTGCTGGCTTGGAATATCGCGTCACCAGCTGCTCCTCGCCGTAGAAGGCCTGGAGCTGCTGCTTGCGACGCCAGGCGAGCCAGACCAGGATCGCCCCGACAGGGGGGACCACGGCCAGCGCCCACAGCACAACCTCGTTGAGAAAGTGCATGGGATGTCTCCTTAGATGCCCTTCTTGCCACCACCCTTGCCGCTGCCACCGGGATTGCCCTGGTTGCCGCCCCCGTTGCCCCCGCCCTTTTGGGACTTGAGCAGCTCGAGGTTGTATTTGGCGTAGAGGTTGGTCGGATCAAGCCGGAGCGACTCTTCGTAGGACTGGACGGCCGGGTCCACCTTGTGAAGCTTCACATAGGTGTTGCCGAGGAGGAACTGGATCTGCGCAGCCAGCTGCCGGCGCGACTCCGGGATCTGCCCGGATGAGTCCGCGCAGGCAGAATAGGCTTCAGCGAGAATCTTCTTGGCGGCTTCGTGGTAGCCCGCCTGGTAGGCGGCAAGCCCGAAGTCATAGAGAGCCAGCGGCTTGTCGGCCGCAGCACTTTCGGAAGCCGCTCGGAAGTCCTGCCGGTGCATGGGCACGGTGTATGTCACGGCCTGGTAGACGCCATAGCCGAACAAAACCAGGCAGAGCACCAGACCAAACAGGACCATCCCGACGCGGTGCTTCTGGAAAAACGCTTTGAGCTTTTCCATGGGATATCTCCGTAAAACAGGTAGCCCTGCCGGGTTACTGGTTGTGAATCACCGAGGCGGCAGCCACACCGAAAAGGAAGAACAGCGCCGCCGCCAGCGCAAACGGCCAGAAGGCCTCCTCGTGGCGGTTGCTGACGGTCACCGAGATGACTGTGCGTTCCATCTCGTCGATGGTCTTGAAGCCGGCGCGCAGCTCCGCCGTGTTGTCCACGCGGAAAACCTTGCCCCCCATCTCCTCGGTGAAGCGGATGATGTCCAGGTCCTGCTTGTCCTTCTCACCGACATGGATGACGTAGAGGCGAATGCCGCGGCTGGAAAGGAGATCCCTCAGTCGTTCGGCAGTGGACGAGGAGATGTTGTCCTCGCCGTCGGTGACGAGAATGAGGACCTTGGTCGCAGACTTGCCGAGCTCGTCGAAGTGGTCCGCGGCTGCGTCCAGGGGACCCGGTTTGAGGTCACCGAAGTTGGTGCCGCCGCCCAGCCCCTCCTCGACGAACTCGCCCTTGCGGTAGATCTGCCTGAGGTCGTGCGTGAGAGGCCAGGAGTAATAGGGTGCGTGGTCGAAGACGATGATGCCGACGCGGTCACCGGCGGCGGCCAGCCAGCGGTCCCTGATGAAGGCCAGGACCGCCCATTGCGCGGCATCGATGCGCCTTCCGCCCTTCGCCTCGGGTGGCTGACCCGGCCTGGGCTTCTTGGGCGGGCGCGGGGGCAGCTCCTTGTCGAGTTCCGGATCCTTCTCCAGCTCGGGAATCTGTCCCTGGAAGGGGGATGCCATCGAACCCGAGATATCGACCGCGATCATGATGTCGCGGGCCTTGATCGTCTGCTCGCTCTCCACGTGCAGTCGCTGCGGCCGGGCCAGGGCCACGGACAGCAGGACGAACGAGATGCTCAGGAGCACCAGCGGCAGCCTGTAGAGAATCGCCCCTGCCGAAATCCCGTTGGTCAGGTGCACATCGGAGTGCCCCAGGTAACCCTTGCGCCTGAGGAGCAGCCAGGGAACGGGAACGAGCAGGACCAGCAAAAGCCAGTAAGGATGAGCCAGCACCATAGCCGGGTCCTCCTATCATGCCATCGTTGATGGTGGTACGAAAGACTATCCGGAAGCGCTCGCTGCCGGGTTCTACTACTACGAGAATTGCGCCTTGAGGCCGGGAGCCGATTTCGGGGAAATGGTGCTCTACACTTCGCCTCACCGGCGAGCAAGAGATCACCCCAGAAATCAGGCCGTGATTGTAGTTTGGTGCCTAAAGGTCCTCGATTTTCAGTTCTAAAGGGGAATGCGCCTTAACCTATAGTCAGGAAAGGGCCTAAAACAATTAAGAAGCCTGTTATCTTGCTCATTCCCGGGATCTCACTGGGGCCGCGGCGGCGCTCGAAACGTTCTTATCACGAGCAAACCGGCACACGACAAGGCACTGATGCATTTGCGCCAGTTGCGCGAGCGATGTAGAAAAGGGAGCGCATCTGAACACGGCAATCACTTTGACAAGTGTCATGCTCGACTACCCCACCTGAAACCTCGAAACTATGCTCTGATCCAGACGACGGGAACAAGCATGAGATGTGTAGCCAAAACAACACTTTCGGAAAGATCTGGGTAAAACCCCATTCCGGTTGCCAAGAAATGCCCAATAATGGTTACCAGGTAACTTCAATGCTTTTCCGGCGCTTCAGGCACCTGTAATGCCTGAGCTTTGTTTTGGCTCTGGGGGACACTGCCATGACACTGCGCTCTTCTGCCCACTTACTGGCCGCTCTTTGTTTTCTTGCCGGCACCATGCCTCCCGGCGCTGAGGCATGCGAACCCGCTCTGGCAATGGCGCCGGTGGCGGCGCTCACGTTCACCATACCGGCCCCGAACGTACCGCCCAGGACGCCGAAAGTCGTGCCGACCAGCATGCCTAGAAGCATGCCGGTGAAGCACCGCGCACGCACCACCGCCCAGCCTCCGGCAACCGCCCCGCAGAGCGCTCCAAGCCAGGTCGACTACCGTCCGTACATGAAGGACCTGGAAAAGCGTATTCGTGCTGCCTGGGTGCGCCCAAAGAATCAAAAGTTCATGCCGGTCGGCACGACCTTCAAGATTTTGCGCTCCGGGCAAATCAAGGATGTGAAAGTAGCGCTGTCCTCCGGTGACTCTAAGGTGGACCGGGCGGCGGTCAACGCGCTCTATCTGGTCAAAGCCCAGCCGCTGCCGGCTAGAGCCGCAGAGTACGTCAAGGTCAAGTTCGTCTTCGAGAACAACAACGGCTCCAGTTGCTGCTGCGGCGGCAACAACTGCACCTGCGCCAGCGCCGGTGCCTGCGGCCGCTCGCAGGAGTTCTAGCAGGAGGCCGGTGCCTTCAAGCTCGGTACGACCGGTACTGACTTTGCCACCACCAGCCGTGGCAAAGAGTCAACTGGACATGCTCCCGGACCAGGCAAAGCTCGTCTGTCTCGCATCCAAGAATCTTGCTACTTGCCCTAGTAGCCCGCCGGTTTGAAGAAAGACGAGAGGGAGAAGCGGTGTCCAGAGGGCGCGGACGCAAGATCCGTCACCCTCTGGACACCTACTCGCGAATCGGCGCCTGTCGTCATGAACCGGAAGGTTTCGTGGACTCGGCAGGCAGCTGCGGCGCGGTGCCCACATCATTGCCGGCGGCAGGCGGGGCACCACTTGTAGTGTCACCGGCCGAGCCGAC
>DATNRD010000024.1:0-9998 GCA_036703665.1 Candidatus Obscuribacterales bacterium | reverse complement strand
CGGAAAGCAGATGCCAATATTTATCTTAGCCTGCCTCTGCCACTCGGCCTATCCCCCGTGCAGCTCTTTTACGTGAGGATATAGTGGAACAATTTTGTTGACCGGAATGTCCGTAATCATCGCGGATTGTTCGGAAAGATTGGCTGGGCCGGGACATCGAGTGCTCGAACAGGGGAACCGGGTCGATACTATAGAGATAAGTGGAAGGGGCCCTTAAAGACAATCACGAGAAGGCCGGAGGCCAACGCGTGATTGTCAGTGCCAATTGCTGCGGTTCACATTGCGTCGCCGGAAAACCGGGCAATTAGCGTGTCATTGCAGCCAGTGGAAGTTGCCCCGGTAGTCGAAGTAACCGTAGCTGCCGTACTCGGGGTACCAGTACGCGTTGTAATACCAGGTGGTCTCTTCCTCCACCCAGACCCATGTCCCGCTCCAGGAATCAAAGACCTGCTCGTACTCCGTCTCGACCGCCACGACGGTGATCGGGCCGTAGTAAGCAGGCGGCTGGACGACGTATCCGTAGCTGGGGCTGTACCAGCGACCGATGCGGATCTCGAAGAACCACTCAGTCGGGCAATAGCTCCTGTGCGCGAAGTAGAAGCCGCGATCATGGAATGTACCGCTGAAGTAGAACCCGCGGTGATAGAAGTGATCGTGCGGGACACGGAAGTGACCATGGTACGGCGTCTTTGAGTACACGGGCCGCTGGTGGTGATTCACCACTGGCGGACGCACGACGTGTTGGTGATTGTGCGGCGCGCTGCCCGGAATGGAACGCCAGACATGATCGTGACCACGGCGGTCGCGCGGATGGCTGACAACGGGAGGCTGCCGGTGATGGTCGACAACGGGAGGCCGCTGCCAAAGGTGGTCGCCATCGAAGTCGGGGCGGCGGTCATGTCGATTGCCGTCGAAATCCGGCCGCCCGGGCTGGCGCACCCTGTCGCGGTCGAAGCCCGGCTGCCCGTGCTGCCGATGGTCGACAACGGGTCCGTTGTGTTGCCGGTCCTGATCGCGGTAGCGATCGATGACGGGCACATCACGACGGTGCCCAAGATCCTGGGCTCCGTGGTCACGGTGCATCGGGCTGCCGCCGATCTGGGGCTGCTGGTGGTGTCCGCGCTCGACTGCGCGGCCTCCATACTGCTGACGATGCTGGGGCTGGGCGTGAGGCTGCCCCCTGTGGCGCTGTCCGTCCTGCTCCTGGGCCGAAGCCGTGCTCGCCCCGATGAGGAAAGTCGAACAGGCAACAAGTGCAAGCACAAGTCGCTGCATAGGAATTTTTCTCCGGACGGGAAACCCGTCCCGGTTGTGAGGCGCCATCAAGGCCGCCTCGGTTTGGGAAACGCTTCAGGCAAAATTACCCTGGCGTCTCGTTTGCTGCCAAAAAACCCTAACCGATTGCTGCATTGGACGCATGCAAGCGATTGATCAGTCCCAGCGGTGTCCCTTCCGCTGTGCTGAGAAGAAGCGCACTGCCAGGAACGTCCCGCCCGACCTTACGACCGAACGGGACGTCCTGGAGTTGCCGCTCTCAGTACTGGTTGACGACGTGCGTGTAGCCCTGCGAATCGGTCCACACGTAGGCCCGGAAGTGATGCGACCAATAAGCCGTCACCCAGACCTGCCGGCGCACGACCTGGTAGCCGTAGGGGCCCCAGACCTGGCACTGATCCCAAACCAGAACGCGGATGGGAGCGGGCGTGTGGTAAACAGGCGAACCGCAGCCGGTGTGGCAGGACGGACCGGGCACCGGGACGGGAACGGGAACGACCACGGGGCCGCGACGATATCCGCCGTGCCAGCCGCCATGATGTCCGCCGTGCCAGCCGCCGTGCCAGCCGCCGTGGCGATGGTGGCCGTTGCCGATGCTGACGCCGAAACCGTCCGAGCCGACGTAAATGCCCACGCTCTGAGCATGGGCCGGCTGGGCCGTGGCGAGAACGAACAGTGCCGCGATTGCGGCGATGGTGACCGCAAGTGTCTTTTTCATACGATCATCTCCTTTTGGGCCGCCAGCTCTTTCGCCGTGCCTCAAGCGCGGCGATTAAGGCTGTCTTTTGCGCCCTTGTTGATAGGCGTGAATACGAGCCGCCGAAGGCCTACCTCAACGGCGACAAGTCACTCACAGAAAAGAGCCCCGCATGTCTGCCCTCCCGAAAGCACACCTGAACAAATCGCTCCGGCGACGCGGCGAAATGTTCGGGATGTTTTGCTGAAGAGAGTTTCGGACTCGGCTTAGTGTCTGTGAGATGAAGTAAAGAAACGGAAACTGCTCGAAGCTATCAAAGACGCAATGTTCAACTCAATGTCGGTGCTCTCATGTAAAACACTTCCAGTGAGGAGAATACGCAGGTTCTCTCTTTACAATTAGCCCTCTCTATCATTCCTCGATGAAGCTGAAAAGAGCACCTTGACACCATGTTCTGAGGCTGAACTAGTGCGCCAGTTTGCGCGATGTGCATAAACCGCGGCAAGAGTGAGCTGATTGTCTTTCCTTCCCTCTGGCAAGGACAATGTTGCCAAGCTCTGCTTTTGAAATCCGCAAGCCATTGGGTCAGCCGCCGCTTATTCGCTGGCCAAAAAGGGCGAATCGAGCGATGTTTGTGCTTTCAAGCGCAAAACGTGGTTGCTTTTTGCTCTCGCCGTAACAGAGCGCCGTTTCAGGCCTTACAATTAGGCATCAAGCTGCGCGAGCTAGCAGCGCCTCCGTGCGTTGCGCCGCAAGCGTCTGTCGTTGGAGATTGAGGGAGGTTGCCGTGACAGCCGAGATGAGGGCAGCGGAACATGGTTCTGCAAGAGGTAAGGGGCGCCGCGCGATCGTGATGGTGATTGACGGTTGCGGCATAGGCGCTGCGCCCGATGCGGCTGATTTTGGTGATCCGGCTGACTGCAACACAATTGCAAACGTCGCCGATCGGCTTGGCGGCATCTCTTTGCCTACTATGGAAAAGCTGGGGCTGGGCAACATAACCCAGGTCAAAGGCGTTTCCCCACTCGATGAATGCCTCGGGCATTTCGGGAAGCTCAAGGAATCGTCAAACGGAAAAGATACTCAGACCGGGCACTGGGAGATGATGGGGATCGTCTCGCCTCAGGCGTTTCCTCTTTACCCCGATGGCTTTCCCAGGGAGGTTGTCGATCGCTTCATCGCCGAGTCCGGCTGCCAGGGCATATTGGCCAACAAACCGGCATCAGGAACGGAAATCCTGGAGGAGCTTGGCGAAGAGCACAGGCGCAGCGGCTACCCGATCGTTTACACATCAGGCGACAGCGTCTTTCAGATTGCTGCTCATGTGGACGTTGTGCCGCTGGACAAACTGTACAAATGGTGCGAAACGGCGCGCAGGATTTTGGATGGTCCGCACCGAGTCGGCAGAGTGATTGCGCGCCCATTTAAGGGCACACCCGGCAATTATGTAAGGCTCGGCGGAGAGCGCAGAGATTATGCGGTTCCGCCCCCCAAGAAAACCTTTCTCGACGAGCTGCTTGCCGATGAGGTGGGTGTCTTCGGCATCGGCAAGATCGAAGACATTTTCGTCAAGCATGGACTCAGTCACGCCAAGCACACGGGCACCAACTTGGAAGGCTTGAAGCTGACCCTCGAAGCCATTCAAGACAGGGTCGATCTGGAGCCCCTGAAACTCGCTCCTCAGATGCCGGATGCGGTTAAGATGATTTTCACCAATCTCGTCGATACGGACTCCCTTTACGGACACAGGCGCAACGTCAGGGGTTATGGAGAAGCGCTTGTGGAAATAGACGCCTGGCTGAAGCAAATCCTCGAAGCCATGCAGCCCGAAGATTTGCTCATCATCTCGTCTGATCATGGCAACGATCCGACGGCTCCGGGCACCGATCATACGCGCGAATTCGTGCCGCTTCTCTGCTATTCACCCATTCTTGCAGACCGCGATCATCCCCTTAATCGTCGAGCGGCGAATGTGGGCACGAGGGAGGGCTTTGTCGATATCGCGGCCACGCTAGGAGATTGGCTGGGCATGAAGTGGAAGGGACCTGGAGTTTCCTTTCTGGCGGAAACTCATGCTGCCGTTTAGTCGGACGGGAGCCACGAACGTCAGCTCAAAGCCATTGACCAGGAATGAGAAATGAACATCAAACAAGCGCGAAAAATTGACTTTACCGGGCAACTGCCAGGGTTTCAGCATTTCCCGAGATTCAACGACGAAGTTACGCGTTTTCTCCGCCTGGGCGGAAGTGAGAAAACGGTGGTTGTGGTTGACCGCGCAGTGGGACCAAAGCTGGCGGCGCCCAGCCTCGTGGTTGATCATCTAAACCTCACCGGCTGCTGCCCCCTGGTGGGCCCGAACGACCCTTGCGGGCCGCGTTTTCCAGTGGTAAACGGCATCTATGTCGCAGAGTGCGAGAGCCTTGAAACGGCCCTTCCGCAGCTGGGCAAGATCGTTGCTGCAGGGCTCAAGGACGGTGTTGAGCCGGACGCGGATGAAGTGCAATTGCTGAAATTTCTCGGCGCTGATGCCTTTTGTTACAACACCGTGCCGACAATGATTGTCGCTGCTCATGCCGGATACAAAGTCCTGGCGCTTCTTTTGCCGCAGGCGGCAAAGGCGACAAAGGAGCTTGTGGAAGCTTTGAGTTGAAAGACATGGCAGGAAGCGTTCAAATTAGCCCTCAAGCGGAGCATCAGAAGAATGACTAGCAAAGAAACACTGGCCAAGCCGGTTGATGAAGCGACGGCATTTCTCAAAAAAGTGTGCAAGAAAGTGCCCAGGGTGGCGGTAGTGCTAGGCTCGGGCGTGTCGGTCCTGGAAGCGCTCGAAGAGTGCTCGACTTACCCATTTCATGAAGTCTTCGGCGTTTCGCCAAGCGTGGAAGGTCACTCGGGATCGCTCACCGTCGGGCGTCTTCCCTGTGCAGGCAGCGATGAATTGGTAGCCGTCTTTCGCGGGCGTTTTCACCTCTATGAAGGTCATGATTGGTCGGTTGTGACGCTTCCTGCCCAGGTGGTGGCAAACTGGGGTATTCCGTACTACCTGCTCACAAACGCAGCCGGTGGGCTCAATCGCACCTTCTCGGTCGGCGATCTCATGGTGCTGACAGGTTATAGAGACCACCTCGGCCCGGAGCTGCGACAAACAGGCTTGCTGCCTGCCCTGAGCGCACCGCCCACCAATGTATGTAACAGGCTGAGCGATTTGTTGCTCGCCACCGGCAAGAAGTTAGAGGCCGAGCGCTCCGATTTTCATCCGCTGCGTCAAGGCGTGTATGCCGCCCTTCTTGGCCCCAACTACGAAACGATGGCCGAAATCGAGATGTTGAGGCGCCTTAAGGCCGACGCCGTCGGCATGTCGACGGTGCCGGAGCTTCGCACCGTCAAAGGAACGCAAACGATGGCCGCTGCTGTCTCTGTGATAACGAACGTCTGGCGTGAAGACCAGCCGATGGGCGGGCATGAAGAAGTTCTCGAAGCTTCCAAGAAAGCATCGGCTCGCCTCGATCTGCTTTTCCGCACGGTAATCGGGCAGCTCTAAGCTGCTACGGCTCTTCTGGAGCGCATCTTCGCTGGCCGGCTCTGTAACCACTATAGGTACTAGTAAGCAGCGGAAGAAAACATCAGACCAGAGCTGTGGCGCGACTTGAGCGTCTCGACCAACAGCCCTGGCTGATGCCGGACCGGAAAGCGCGTCCAGGGGTGGGCATGCCAAGCTAGTCGGCTATGCCAGTGGCGAGGACGTGACAGTCGGCCCTCGAGCTTGCGATACGAATATCCTTGCCAGCTTCGATGCGCTCAACTGAGGCTTGGCGGCGGTGCCATTAATCAACCCGGGTAGCAAACGCACCGCCTCAAACCAAGCCCCAATAAAAGCGCACTGGCGGCGTTTGCCGCCTCGGTGCTTGACGTTACTGCTCGGAGTCCTGGCAGCAACCGCAATTGGAGCAGCAGTCGCCGGAGAGGGGCGTGCTGCAATTCCAACAGGTGCGCACAGAACCAGGCAAGCGGTGGTCGGTGGAGAACACCACCGGCGGTGCGATGTTCCTCTCGCTCGCCTCCTGGAGCTTGGCTTCCAGGGTGGTGGCGTAGGCGATGTCATCGAGGATCTGGAAGTTGTAGGTGCCAATCACCTGTCCCTCCGAGGAGCCTCGGCGGATGAGGACGGTGAAGGAGGCGGGTGAGGACCCGCCGCTGTTGCCCTTCCCTCCAAAGAGATTGTGCAACTTCAAGAACGATGGGCCTGACTTCTTCTCCGCCTGGGGAAGCTCGATAGCAACTTGCGGTGCATCGAGCGGAACGCACATCAGCTCTTCACCGTCCACCTCGATGCAAGCATGGAAATCGGGCTGCTCCGAGAAAACCATGAGCTGTGCCCGTCCCTGCTCCGCCCTGGGGACGCGAACGTATGTGGTCGTTCCATCCTTCTGGACGAATCGATCGAACGGTTTGTGCGCAAGCTTGTCGCACACACGAACTGTGATCATGTTGCCTCCGTAAACCGAATCTGCCACTCAAGTGGCTGGTTTAGAGTGAGACTTCCGCTCGCGATGCGGAAGTGGGTTGAGGCTTGGTCGGCGATTAAAGCCGACGCCTGGTGTGGATTAACAGAAGCAGCAGAAGGATAAGCGTGATTCGCAGAAGATGGTGAACCATCTCTCCATCCATGCGCGCATTCTCCTTCGAAAACCCATTTCAGCTGCTGAAACGAATGCCTTCGCACCCTTCACATCAACGGCAACCGGCCTCATGCGCGCAATCCCATGACTAAGACAACACCGGCAGGACTAGTTGATCCTGGCGGCAGTGCGTTTTTGATTGAGCTGTACTTCGGTTGGGCTGGTTGTCAGGCGATGGATGTGGAAAGTGCGATGGCACGGCTAAACTAACAAAGAGGCGACTGGCGCGAAAGATGTGTTACGCACGCATCGGCGCCTTGAATGCGAAAGGAAAGCTAAAGATTAACTCCCGCTTTCCTTCTCTCTTTCGCGCTCTAAAGCCAAATTCTCAGTGGCCACAGGCCTTCCTGGAATGTTGCCAGAGGGCTGAATTTATCTCTTCAGCCAAAGCAGGCACACATGTAGAGATCTCCTTGGTGTGTAATTAATCTCCACGGCGGCTCGTCGCGCTAGCGCAAGTGCGCTTCACAATCGTAACCTCGCGGCAGGGCACCAGATACGGTGAGGCATGGCTGGCTCACCGCACAGCGCCCTGCCGCAGTCGACGATCGGCGGGCTCTGGCGCGCTTTACTCTTTGGCGTCGCTTTCCGGATGGCTCGTCGCCGCCGGACCGGTGGCTGCCGGGCTCGAGGCGCCGACCTTGTCCGTGCACGGGCAGTGCGCATGATGCAAGACGAGCTTGTCGTGCACGTGAGCAGGATCACGCATGGCGCTCACCTTGCGGAGCAGCGTGGTGCTCGCCGTGCGAGGCTTGCGCTCGTACTTGTTGAGGTCGAGATGCATGCGCACCCAGTACTGGTTGGTGTGGGTCACAGGCCAGCGAGAGGGCAGCCTGAGCTCTTCGGGAATATCCTCGGCGGGGATATTCTGGAGCGCGACAAGCCAGGCCTCCTGCGGGCTTGTAAGCGGGCGGGCAGCTTGGTTCGCATTGTTGTTTTGGGAGGCGAACTGCTTCAGTCCCACCGTGATGCCTTCATAGGCCAGCTCGTGCTCGCCGTAGGTAAACTTGAAGCCGAGCAATTTGAAGAATTTGGCCACGTTGTACCAGCTTGGCACCGCGTCGACGCGGTGATAGCCGATTTCGGTGAGCAGCTTGATTGCCTGCTTGACGAAGAAACGCGGCACCCCGGACATCGGACGTGCCACCTGCCATGGTGCGCGGCCGATGTAGAACGCCTGTTGCCAGAGGGCGAGATAAGTCTCCGGATCGTACTCTCGCCAGATGTAGAAGTCGGGGTCGGCAAGGAAGTGCCCGAGCGTGCCCTCGACGTCGAGCCCGTCCAGGTAGGTAGCGGGATCCCAGGAGTAGATGGAAAGCTCCGCCGCCAGGAAATCAGGCGCCGGAAGACGGTTGCACGCCGGGTCGGTGTTCGGGAAAACGGTCAACGGCGAGGTTTTGTCGGTGCCGTCCAATTGCCGATCTCTCAACGCGCAACGCAGAATGAGCTTCTCCCCCTGCCAACCCTCGATGAGCAAGCGAATGCCGTCACAGCGGACGAGAAGGTGGCCCTTCTTGCCGCGGTAAACCTCCGAGCGAATGTCGTTGCTTTCGCTCGATTCGTTCTTCACAGGAGGCGTTGCAAGCTCGAGGAGAGTAAATACAGATGGGTGAATTAGTCTGGTCAGGATGTCCTCGGAGGGCACCTGACTGAGTTTGCTGTTGTACTGCATACACATGTCCCTCAAGACAGAGCAAGCCGACCGAGCGTTTGCTCTGGCCGGCAGGGGTGGGAGTCATGCTGGAGAAAGAACTTAGGGGACTGACCTGAAGTTGGAAGCAAAAAAGTGAGGACCTTCTGACTACCAACTGTGATGTGCTGACATCAAGAACATGAGAGAAGACTAAGAGGCCAGCGGCTCAGAGCTTGTAGGGAAAACACCCGGGCCTCGAAAGAGCGCCGCGGCAAGAAGGAAAGCGCTTTTGTAACAACGGAAACGAGCAGCTCATGGGGTTTGACAACTGCGCTTGCGGCAACCGCGCTAGATATCAAGCATTTGTAACAGGGGCGCGAAAGCCTTGTTGATGCGGCTTAACGGGCATTTCGGCAAGGCTGGCTGAAAGAAGTCCAAGACTGTGGTGTTATGCCGATCTCAGCGAATGGTGCGCGAGTTTAGACGGCTTTCAGATATATATTCTTGCGTCCTGAGGAATGATGATTTAGGGTGTCCCTGCATATCTCATCTCTTTCCGAAAAACCACTTCCCTCACGGCGAAAAACCAATCAGTTAACACCTTTTGCTTCTTTGACCCACCGATATTCATGGGCCGGGCTTGAACAGCATCATGTGTGGTGGCAATCGGGAAGATATGCTGATGCGGCGTCTTCAGCGTTAGGAAGTCCGGAAGTGCACACCAGACTTCATCGCACCTTAGAGTACCTGGAGGGCCTGCGCAAGGACGCCATCGCGAATTCGAATCTTCAGCATCGCGGCGATATCCGGTGAGTGAGATGTGACCTTATCACCTGAGAGTCGCCAACATCGAAGGCAATTGCCGAGACCAGTCGTTAGGCTGGAAGGAATCACTATGATGAAAGCGCGCTACGTTGTGAATCCGCTCCTGAAGGGAGCTACCGGTGTGGAGACAATCCAGACCGAGATGCTCCTTCTGCCGACAATCGCCGGAACAGAGCTTGGTGGTTTTTGTGGCGTCGTCGATCAGAGTCTGGGTGGTGCTATCTCCCGGAAGCTGAAGAGCCCTCGCGTTGATTTCAACGGCGAGGTCGGCGAAATCCTGCACATCAAGCCCCGCAAGGGACCGGCGAAGAACATCGACATCCTGGGCCTCGGAGACGGCAAGAATCCCCAGAATCTGTGCAAGGCTGTGCGGGCTGCCGTGGAAGATGCGCTTGACCGCGACGTCAACCACGTGAGCATTCCGTACACGGCGCAGAACCTGACCGGCATCAATCTCAAGGGGCAGGCCAACATCGTCCACGAAGTGGTCGAGGCTGTGCTTGCTGACGAGAAGTATGCCGACCTCGAAGGCGAGTTTCTGGTCGAGCTCATCTGCTCGCCCAATCAGGCTCGTTTCCTCCGGGAAGGGCTCGCCATCCCCGTCACCGGCCAAGGTGCCTGCTGCACGTTTGGCGAGTAAAACTCGCTGAGCAATTAGACAGGGCCGATAGGCAAATTTGAAGAGTGCCGGCAAGCCTGGAGGGTTGACGGCGCAACGACTGCAGAAAGCAGAACTTGCCCTTCTCCCTCTTTCGCTTCCGGCGCTCTTCCTTTTGTTGTCTGAACTATTAATGCATATAGTGACAACCCTGCCTTTTGGCATGTCATGAGCGAAGATACCCGTGGGATCGGCGTTTTGATGATTGGAGGTCGGCTGGTTGGGGAGTAT